>CAYIBE010000049.1:0-5433 GCA_964361555.1 Candidatus Woesearchaeota archaeon
GACAAACCATATTAATTTTTATGAGGAATACTATGGAAGTTAAAGAACTGAACAGGCTCATCAGGGACAAGAAACTGCTGTTGGAATTGGCAACTCGCTTTATTCTTAGATCGCTGTGTAGTTGGTTATTGAAGAAGAAAACGAAACCTATTTAAATACTAATTAATATCTATTAGTTATAAGTATATAACAACATGCTCCAAGAAAAACAACATCATAAAGGACGGAAAATTCATTGGCCGACACTCAATACGGTCATGATGGTAGAAGAAACGTTAAAAAAAATGAATGAGAGTGTTCTTTCTATAGCAGAACTTAAAAGAAGGCTTCCTCGACAAGTTAATCATATCACGCTGATGGTTATTCTTGAATATCTTGAGCGAAGCAATAAAATTGCCGTTACTTTAAAGGGCATTACATGGATAGAAAATAATAATTTAAATCTAAAGAGAGCAATCGTACATGGAATGGAAATATGAAAAACGTGAGAGTTGTTTTATCTTCGGAGGCAGAAGAAGTTTATAAAAAATTGAATTCTGAAGCAACAGATCATAAACAATCCCGCATGATTCTAAAAGCGGTTAATCAAAAGATAGCATTAGTAAAGGAAAATGTTCATTACGGCGATCCGATTGCGAAAAATCTCATTCCGGAAGAATACAAAAATAAGTATTCTGTAAAAAATTTGTTCAGGGTAGAACTTCCTGCATTTTGGAGAATGTTGTATACTCTAACAAATAATGAAGAGATAGAGATTATTGCTTTTGTTTTAGACATCATCAATCATCCTGCTTATGACAATAAGTTTGGTTATAAGGGAAAATAATAGCGTTGAAGTTTTGTTTTCTATAAAGAAGATACCTTTCTTGATTTTATTTTTCGTGTCCTCTTGGAGAGAATCTTATAGTTCATTCCAATTGGCAAATTCTCTCTTTTTTATCTGTTTCTTAGACTTGTTATAAGAATCCATAAATTTAGAATCGCTCATTAATTCAATTGATTCTATGATTCCATCGAATTCTTCCTTTACTCTTACAAGATCAGTAATTGCTTTTTTGTTTATTTGAACTGTTTCCATTTAATTACTAGACGATTAGAGATTTATATAGGTTACGAACACTGACGAAAGCGTTATAAATATGATGAACCGTATAAGTTTATGGTAAGATCACATACTGTTCATGAAGAGTTAGTATCTATAAGGAAGGATCTTGACTATATCAACAGGTTCTTAAAGAAGATTTTGAGTTAAGCGAACACGCTAAGAAAGCATTAAATAAAGCGCGAGAAATTCCAGAATTTGAGTATACTGATGTAGAATCATTAGAAACAGCGGATAGTGATTTTAGGGAAGGGAAAACGAAGAGGTTGTAAGTAAAATAAAATGGAAAATGTTCAAACTCTTACTATAGGAGATTACATAAAAAAAATCAACAAAGTAGAGTCAATGTTAGAAGAAATTAAGCGTGGTCTCTTTCATTTTGACAAAGAACTCCAGGAAAGCATCCAACGAGGAGAAAAAGATATAGAAGAAGGAAAAGTAACTATATGCAAAACTGAAGAAGAGCTCGATACGTTCTTTTCTTTACTCTAACATGTATGAGTCCGTTTTCTCAGATGAATTCAAGAAGCAGTTAAAGAAATTAAAAAAGAAAGATGAGAGTTACCGTAGATACGAATTTCTTTGTCTCGGCTACTTGTTTATAATCGGTATTATGTATTGAACAAAGTGTAGCTAATTTGTATTTTTGGTAATACATTTTGCTGTTTAATATTTCTATAGTGTATGCGAACTACGTTATGGATAAAGAGTTGGTAAACTAAAGTTAATATGTATAAACTAAAGTTAACACTGGGTACTAATTAGACACTATTTCGCAGTTTAAAGATAATTTTTTATAATATGTGACATATTCAATTTTATGAAAAAGCTAAACAAAAAAGAATTAGAAGAAATAACTTTACAATTAAAGCCGTATTGGGTGGAGTATGAAAACTTGCTAATCGAACATTCACAAAAAGTAAGAGAATTAGAGGACAAGATGAATAAGGAGATTAAACCTAAGACCAAATTGGAGTTTTTTTATTGCGATGGCGAATGCGTTGGTATTGGCGCCGAAAACTACTCTGATAGAGAATTTTTTCCGTTGATTGGCGATAGCAAATTAAGTAGTTAAAAATAAACATGTATAAGGCATATTGTTGTGAGCAAGAAAACACACCGAAAAATATATATATATCATAAACGGATAATATTATCTAAATATGGATAATAAACTACATATTATTAATTACCTTGGAAAACATATTGATCACCCCTTTACTATGCATGAACTTAGTGTTCTTCTTAAGATACCGTATGCTACATTTCACAGGGTAATTCATCATATGGAAGAACTGGTCAATATTCAGACGATAGGAAAAGCAAAGATAATCACTCTCAATAGAAGTCACGCTTCTCTAAAACATTATCTCGTTATCGGTTCAGAAGAAGAGAAGAAAGAATATCTTAGAAAAAATCCTATGATAAGCAAGATAGCTTCTGAACTTCATACTGCACATACTGTTCTCCTCTTTGGAAGTTATGCGAAAGGAAGCGAAAGAGAACAGTCTGATATCGACCTCTTGATTATTACGAGAAAAAATCATGAAAAAGTCTCTTTTTCAAAATATGAATTACTCTTTAAGAAATCAATCAATCCGATCGTTGTTACTTCTTCTGAATTTTTGGCTATGATTCGCGATAAAGAAGAGAATGTGGGAAAACAATCTGTACAAAATCATATTATACTCAATAATCCTGAGTTCTTTTGGGAGATGGTATTACATGGATGATTACAAAAATCTCTTTGATGAGTGTGTTACCACAAATAGGATAATTTATTCTCGAAATATTTTCAAAATAAAACTATTTTTAAAAAAAGGAGAAAATAGCCTCCTTATTGCTAAGCATATTAAAGATATCGTTCCTCAAGATGGTGAGCCTGAGAAAATGTATTGGAATTATTGGGCCATTACTATCTCTTACTATGCGATGCTTTACTGCGCGAAGGCCCTTATTCTTACAAAGGGTTATGAAGTTCGAGATCATGATGCTGCTCAAACAGCACTAGGATATCTTTGTGTTCCGAATGATATAGAAAAAGAAGACCTTGAACTTTTAAATCAGTCATACAAAATTTTTGAAGATGAATATGTACGATACTTTGAAGAAGCGAAAAAAGAGAGTCATATTGCTCGGTATTCTGCAATAAAGACATATACAGAAAGAAAACTTAATGAACTTTTTGAAAACGCGAGAAAATTTGTAAGTAAGGCCATTTTGATAGTAGAATATCCGAAATAAATGAACTTTGCCATCTTCTTTGTTAACCTACATATCATTAAATATCTCTATTTTGTAGGGTTACATTATTTTCAACTTTTCGTTCATTTACTGTGAGTTTTCGATGCAAGAAATCATCTCTCGCGGCGTCTTAAAGACAACGTCTTTCTTTTTTAATTCATCGAGAAGTTTGATAAATTCTTGATATCGTTCTTCATCAATCTCGTCCTGATCATCAAGGTAATCTTGTGGATGAATGGTAATAACGCAAATATTCCGTAACGCTAATCCTTCTTCACAAGCATCGATTACTTCTTCTGCTGAAATAAACCTACTATTTGCAAAGTCATATGTTTCTGTCGTTTTTCCTAAAAAGAAAAGATCTCCGTCAAAATAATATTCATTTTCTTTTGCTGAGACTGTTTTAAACCCAATTTTTTTTAATGCTGCAATTGTTCCTGAAGAATATTCATTTGATGGTGGAACAAAGGTAAGAGGATAAACTCCAATATTTCTATTTATTTTTTTAAATCCTTCTTGTATGCGTTCAACTGCTTCCTGTTCATCCATTGTTTTAAATTCTTCTGCATCATGCAACGCACCATGTTGCGCAATCTCTATTTTTGTATCGATACTTTTTTCTCTCAAATAATCTCTCAATTCTCTATCATATTCAATATTTTTTGGGATAAGCGCTACGACAAGAGACATGTTCCTCTGCAATATTTCATCAATTAATGTAAAACGAATATCTTTGTAGACATTTGCCTGGATATCATCAAGACGAAGGATAATTGTTGGCGTTTGTGGATATATAGGAAAACATTGTAAACTCTGATATGGATTTTCCTGAGAGGCGTAGGAAACAGGATCAGAGAATGTCACAATATTGTTCAATAAGAGTGACGAGAATATTAAGACAAACAAAAAGAATACAATAAGTGTTGAAAATAATATTTTCTTATGAATCATCGTGTTCCCCACTTCATATTCCTTAAATCGTATAGCGCATAAAGAAGAATATACGAAAACAATGTCATGTTAAAAATAGACCAGAGAAACATATACCCTCCGTGATGTTCACCACTATAGATCTTATAATGAAGATACAGCAAAAATGAAACAAGCAAGATTCCTGCAATATAAAAAAATGGCATGATGCCCAAAAAGAATGGATTTAGTATTAGCGCTTTAAACGCGATGAATGGCGTTAAGAGCGTGAGAATGATCAGCGGAATAAAATAAGTTAGTGATACGAATGCGTCTCGTTTTATAACAAAACGGAGCGCTTTTATGGAATTAATAAACCATCCTTTTTTCCATCTCACTTGTTGCTTGAAAAATTGCTTAAATGTGTTTGGAACAACGGTACATGCTTTAGCATCGAAACAGTATACTGCTTTGTATCCAAGCCTTAACATTTGATTTGTGAGAGCGCGGTCATCACCAAATGTAATGACTTTTCCTAAGAATGTTTCCTTTCTCCATTCTTCGATAATGGGAAGGACATATGACTTTCTATATGCAGAAAAACAGCCTGAGCAACAGAACACCATGTTAAAGATACTTTCTGAAGCTTTTAACGCGCGAAATGACATAAAATAATAGGGCGTTTGCATTTTTGTTAAGAAATTTTCATCTTTGTTTGATGGTTCTGTGTGACCGACGACTGCAGCAATATTTTTATCGACAAACGGCATGACTATTCTCTTTAATGCTTCTGGTTCAGTAAAACTATCACTATCCAGCTGAATGACAATCTCTCCTTTTGCTCTTTTGAATCCTTCTGCCATGCCTTCTCTTTTTCCTTTATTCACTTTAAAATTCACGATCGTGATATTTTTGTAGTGTTTTTTTGCGCGCTGCATTTCCGATAGTGTATTGTCTGTTGAACCATCGTTAATCGCTATTACTTCGATCTTACTTTGATCGTAATAGGTATTGAAGCAAGTCGTTATTGTTTTGTAAATGACTTCTTGTTCATTTTTACATGGAATAACAAACGTCACTGTGGGATTATAGTTCAATTTTTATTTTGTTACAATATTATTTGTTGATTCATAAAAAAATGATCCGAGAACACGACTGAACATGAATGTTGTAATAAA
>CAYIBE010000050.1:0-5412 GCA_964361555.1 Candidatus Woesearchaeota archaeon
TAGTTCTTTATCTATCTTTTTCCTCCTTCTTATTATTGAGGAATAGGTTTTGTTCTTTCATCACGTTTAATGCTTCTTCTGTAAAAATTGTTAATCTTCCTGGCGTTGTTCCTGGCGCTAAATTTTCCGCATTTAAATTTTTTACTTTGCATACTTCCATCCCGGGTATATTTGATGCTGCTCGTTCCAATTGACAAGATTTAGAAACTACGATAAGGGGTCCTGTTTTTGTTTTGTATTTTCTTCCTCTTGTTTTTCCTCTCCCCGCCCTTATCTTTCTCTCTTGTGTTCTTCGTAGTTCATCCTTTAAGTTTAGAAGTACGAGTATTTTTATTATTTCTTTTGTCTTTGAAATGCCTTCAATCTTTGAATCTATTATTGATACTAGATGGCTAACTCTATGCCCTCTTGCTTTTACTCGCGTTAGATCAAGTGTAGCAGCCAGTGCAGAACGAATCGCTTTTTTTCTCTCTGTAGTATTCACTTTAATCTGCCATATCTTTTCTGGTTTCGGAGGATGTGCTCTTCTTCCTCCAACTGTGTTAGGAGCTGTCGCACCCACCCAGTGCATTTGTGTTCCTCTTCGCGTAAGGATTTTTCTTGGCGTTCTTGAAATTCCTTTCCCATAAGATCCGCGATATTTTCTCCTTCTTTTTGAAACTTCTGAGGCATATCCTTTTCCTGCTTCAGTATATGTGCCATAGGGAACAATTCTTGCAGACTGGATAGCGAGTACTGCTCTTTTTATGACATCCGGCCGTACTCTCTCATCAAATTGCTTTGGTAATTCTACTTTCTTTATTGGTTTGCCTTCTAGTGAAAATATATCTACTTTCATTGTTTACTCTCAAGACTTATCGATTTTATTTCTAAGCTTTGTACTGCTTTACTCCTTATGTTTGGAGTGAGTATAATTGCTCTTTTTGCTGGTCCGGGCACCGATCCTTTCAATATGACATAATCATTTTTTATGTAACCGTAGTGTAAGAAACCTGATTTTGGATTTATTTTTTTAGGATCAGAATCAATAAGTACTTTTAGTTTGTTGTATTCCACTCGTTGATGATACCCCATTCTTCCTGCTTGTGGAACTGTGAATTGGACTTTATTTGGGTGCCATGATCCTAGTGTTCCGATTCCTCTTTTTGTTTTTTCTGCTTTATGTTGCCTGATTGGAACACCAAATCTTTTTACTGTTCCTTGGAATCCTTTTCCTTTCGTGACGCCGTGAACATCAAAGAATTTTTGATCTTTAAAGAGATCGCTGATTTTAATCTCTTTTTCTAGTAGTGCTTTTGCATATTCTTTTTTTTCTTGTTCTGTTTTTCCTGATACCTTAATCTCAAAAACTTCTGGTTTTCTCTTTCCAATTCCCGTTAAGTATGGTTGTGTATGAACTCTTATCCGTACTTCACTATGCTTTTCTGGTTCTTTGCTTTCCACTTTTGGCAGCCGTATATATTTTTTTACTTCTTTGGATATGTTTTTTGAGAATACTTCTCCGCATATCTGCAATCCGTTGTATGTCTGTTGATAAAAACGGATAGAAAGTACTTTTAATGGTGGACATTCAATAATCGTAACGGGAATAGAGATTTCTTGGTTTTTATATAATGTGTGTGGTGAATTATCCTTAGCAAGAATATGAGTCATCCCCGCCTTATATCCTAAGAAAGCAGAGAGATGAAGTTGCGGATTTTGCTGCCAGTTTCTAATTCTAGGAAATGAACGTTTAGCCCTCTTTCTAGGCCAAATCTGCATACTTCCTCTTCGTGGATGATGTGTTTTACCCATAGGTTATATATCATACTAGAACCAGCGGCTTTTCTAGGATTTATTCTTAAATCAGTAAAGGGTATGCTTGACGTGCATTTACCTTTTTATAAAGCTTTTTGTTTTTTCTTCGTTTTTATTAAAAAGTGATAAAAACTAGAATGTCTCATTTTGATTTGGCCAAAAAGCTCGATCTGGAGGGTATTCTTCTGTTTTTCGTAGCTGGTTTTTTTCGTTATTTCTAGTGCCTAATCTATCTTTCAGTTGTTTTTCTTCTAAATGGGCATAAGATGCTGTTGCCGGCTCTAGTTCTAAAAGACTATCAAGATACACTGGAGCATTGTTTATTCTATATGCTCTTTGAAAATGGAATATTCTCTCTCCTCGTTTTCCTTGTTCTCTCTCAAGAAATCCTAATGTGCCCTCTATATATTTTTTTCCTGCGTCAACTCCTGCTCTTTCTATATTCCCGTTTTTTACTGCTTCAAAAAATCTCTTTTGTTCTCTTATTTTATGTGGGCTAGAAGAAAGTTGATCAATTCGTTGTTCAAGAAAAATTAATTCTGTTTTGTCCTTTTCTGTTAAGGTAACTGACATATTAAAATTAACAACTCATTTCATTTTTTTTGTTATGTTAATAGGTTTCTTGCAGTGAATACAACTAAATTGTAATGCTTCTGCCACTTTTTTCTTTTGCTCTGCTTCATCAAAGATTTGGACTTTTTTTCTTTTGAACGGTATTTGTATTTCTCCATCTTTCAAACAGTATGGACACGTATACTCTATACTTGCTATTAGTCTTTCTTCATATGGTTTTTGTTCTTCAGCATATTTACATTGTGAACATATATACTCTTTTGCGCGTATCATTGGCTTTCCTGTTTTTGGATCTCGTGGTTTTGACATCAATTCTTGTTTGCATTGCGGACATAGTTCTTTAAACACCCACACTTTTATTTTTCCTTTTCCCACTATTCTTCTCGTAAAATAAACACATTCTCCTATGCTCGTTGGTTGTTTGAGAGTCATATCTTTATTCTATTCAGTATTATTTGCTGTTATATTTATTCTCCACTCTTGCTTTACTACGTATCCTGCTGTATTTTTCACATTTTTTCCTATATGGAGTAACCATTTTCCGTACTCACTAACAAATTCTTTTCTTCCTTCTATTTCTTTTAAATCGAGATTTTTTGAGTTAGCTATACTCATTCCTACGATAAGAAGGATTGATATAACCGCTGCCCATAATAGGTTTCCCATCCTATTTTCTGGATTATTAATCTTTATAAATGCTTTTTGTTTTTTTATTTAGATAGCCCCGTAGTCTAGTGGCCCATGACGCAGATGAACATATATCCTTTGTTTGGCGTAACCCTCTGGGCATATGAGCGAAAGGCTGAAACCTAGGTTCGAATCCTGGCGGGGCTAACAGTATTTTTAAAAAGAAGAGCTGCTATAGTCTATGTACTATGCTCCTGTAGTCTAGTCCGGTCCATGACACGGCCCTCTCACGGCCGTAACCCGAGTTCAAATCTCGGCGGGAGCAGATTTTACTAATTCTAATGTGCAGTCGACTAAATCATATAAACAAAAAAGAATCGCTATGGAGTAACTTTCACTGTTTCAAAATTAATTTTTACTGGTACGTTAGCTAGAATCCATCACTTCTTTTTTCTTGCTTTCTCTAATAATGTGTGCTTAATATACCATGTTCCAATTATTAAGAGACTAATAAAAAAAAGTTCACCTAGGCTGACTGCGTATCCGCTAATGAAACGTACGTCACTAAGGATGGCAAGAAGTTTCACCATGCTCCACATGATTATGGCAACTAATAAAAATTGGAATGTTTCGTTGAGTTTCTTTTTTGTTAACCACACAATTCTTGTTGCAAAAATAATAGCAACAAGTCCATAGATAAAAAGAATAATATCAAAAAATAACTGTTGTATTTTTACGATCATAATTCATCCCTCAAATCAATTTCATCAATTTTACTATACGCTTTTAGCAATCTGTAGGTAAGTTTGTAATCCCAGATCATAAATAGTGCAAAGAGAAAAATTACTGTAATTAATATTATAAATAGATATATTGTAGATTGATTAGACCATTCTATGAAACCAGCTGGTTTTATAATGTTGAATGTTTCTTGTGCCTCTGTTGTTATTTCTCGTATCTTTGCTTGAATTAATAATGTATTTTTTCCTATTTGAATTCGTGGTGGAAGGTCAATTTCTCTAAAAAAGGATCCTATTTTTTCAATTGCGATTGACTCACTTTTAACAAATTGAGTTTTATCATTGTTTACGATGTAATATCGAATATCGATATCTTCTCTTTTTTCTCCTGTTCTAAACATCTGTACTTGAAAACGTAATGGATCTTCTGGTGAGATTTCTTTTTCGATGAGCGCTATGTTGATGTCTAGTTTTTCTTCTGCGTGTACGAAGGATGCTAATATTACTATCAATAATATTAGTATAGACTTGGTGTCATTCATCTTTATTTCTTATTCTTTTGATTATTATATACCTTTCCGTTTATTTTTTCTTTTATTCTTTTGGATATATAATAAAAATAGGTTTACGATTATTATAGTAACTATTGATATTCCCACGAGGTTATTTATGATTTTTGTTTTTTTTGTTTTTGGTGTTTCTTCGTTCTTAGGATAATCATTTTGACTTATTTTGTCACATTTTCTTTCCAATTGTGGCATCATCTTAAACGTATTACATGCATTTGAATCATAACAACTCATTGTTTGGATATTATTTGTACATTCTTTCCATTCTGTACAAACCCAGTTTTCTTTACACTCCTTTTCTGTGTTTTCGTGAATATCTTTTTGTTCTGCTTTTTTTGAGTTACCTGAAGAACTTGAACCTTGCTGATTTGTTGGGTTGGTATTTGTTACCGATGTTTCGTCACCAACAGTAAGTGTTGCTCCTATCTGTTCTACTGAAGTAAACACGATCTTAGAATTAATTACTATGATGATAAAGAGTACTAATGTCAAGATATATTTTTCTTTCATTCATTCTTTTTCTTAAGGAATAAATAACTCATGAGTATTATAACAAGGATGATGACGAGGATGATAGATATTGTAAAGTTTTTTTCGGTTTTTGGTTCTTCCATTACTTGGGGTGGTGTTTCTACGATGACAGGAAATGACGTATCGATTCCTGATGCTAATTGTACCATTCCCTCTTTTTCACTTTTTACTTGCCTAAAGGAGAGTTTTATTGTGTATTGAGTATATGGAGTTTTTTGTGGAATCGTAATCGTTATTGGGATCTTTATACTTGTTTTTGCTGGTACTGGGTATTCTTCTTGAATTTCTGCTATTTCTTCTCCTTGAATCATACTCGCTTTTACTATAATCTCTTTTTCTTCTATGTTATGGATTGTTAGTTCTACTGTTTTTGTTTCGCCGTGAAACATCTTCAATGGATTTGTTTCCCAATATGGCGCTGAAATTCCTAATGCATATACTGTTGGAATACTCATAACTATCAATATTATCTTTATGAGTGACGTTATCTTGATCATTTTATGCGCTCTGTACTAAGATGATATCCCATGGTGATGTTCCTCCGACTGCTGTTGAGTAGGTTTGTTTTGTTATTG
>CAYIBE010000051.1:0-5300 GCA_964361555.1 Candidatus Woesearchaeota archaeon
TAATGTACAACTACTTGGAAGAAATCGTGATGGATTTAACACACCAAAATACGCTAATGCGCCTATTGCAATTAAAACAACGAGAATTGCCCAGCCATAGGTCATCATGAACTCCATGGCCGCCTGACCTCTTTCTTTTACCACCATGAATCACCTCTTGAATCATTATAAATATTATATTCTTTTCCTTTCTTTTACTAGTATATAAATATTACTACCCTTGAAAGAATAATAAACTATATATAAACTCCACTATCTTTTGCGTTTATGAAGGGGCAGATTAGTATTGAGTATCTTATGTTGATCGGCCTTATTCTTTTGATCGTTATACCACTTTTTTATTATACTTTGAGTAGAACACGAGAAGATTTGCGCTCTCAACAGGCATCTGATGCTCTCTCTTCTCTGGCGCACACGGCAGATGAGGTTTATTCTTTGGGATTAGGAAGTCGAGATTTTATCTGGATTCATACTCCTACAGGAATTAAGGATTTTACTATTGATGGAAAATCTCTTGCTATGACATTATCTCTTCGCGGAGCGACGAGTGATTTTACTGCTGATACGAAAGCGAATGTAACGGTAACGCAAGATTTCCTTAATAAGATTGTTCTTCCTGGTACGTATAAGGTTTCTGTTGAAACGTATAAGAATGTTAGTTCTGGGACTGTTATGATTCTTTTAGGCGGTTATTGTGGTGATTCTCTTTGTAGCAGTATTGAAAATGCTGACACGTGCGCTCTTGA
Organism: Candidatus Woesearchaeota archaeon; assembly: GCA_964361555.1. Classification (GTDB taxonomy): domain Archaea; phylum Nanobdellota; class Nanobdellia; order SCGC-AAA011-G17; family JACPIM01; genus CAYIBE01. Next base: position 747 of record CAYIBE010000051.1, read on the forward strand.
TTGTGTCAATATCTGTGGCGATGGTGTTTGTGTTTATCCTGGTGATGCTATCTATAAAGAAGCGTGCTTAACAGATTATTGTTCTGATTGCGTTGGTAGCGTTGCTGATTGCCCTAGTGGAAAGGTTTGTGCTCAAGATTTAAGTGGTGGCGGCTATTGCAAAACTCTTGTTGCTTGTGGTGATGGTGAATGTCAGGGAGAACCGTATGTTGAAAATTGCAATGATTGTAAAATAGATTGTGAGGCTATTTCCCCATGGCAATGTTGTTTTGATGCAGTTACAGATAGTTATTATCGCTCCACTAATTGCGGTGTTCCGCCAACCGTTACCAGTTGCCCTGATTGGTGTGTGTATATTGGCGATAGGATTGGTTCTGATTACGATACTGGTACGTGTGCACAGACCTTTACTAAATGCAATGATTTTGGGACTGGTGGTGCCTATGTAGAAATCGATGAATTGGATATTGACAATGGAGGTACTACTTCTGGTACATGCGACGTGCAACCTAAACCACCAGGCGATGGAAAATGTGACGGAGACGAGTTTTGTGTTGCCGGGGATCAGGCAGATACATGTTGTTGTATTTTCCTTTGATTAATATGAAACAAAGAGGTCAAGCAAGTATGGAAATGTTATTTGTTATTGGTATGCTTTTTTTTATTTTTTTGTTCCTTTTAGGTTTTATTTTTACGAAATCGAAAGATATTCAAACGAGTGAGCGTATTGTTGATACGAAAAATGAATGTGTTACCTTTTCGAATGTCATTATGGCTGTTTTTCTTAGTGGAAATGGTACGTATCTTGAACGTTCACTTGCTTATAATATGACTTTTCGACCTTCGCAACGTTTACTTTCTGTAGATAATGATTTTGTTACGTGCGCTGTGCCTATTAATCAAGTATCAGATACTCCTTTAGTGAAGGGTGTTGTTGCAATTGAAAATAAAAATAGTATGGTTGTTATGAAGAATGTATAGAAAAGGACAGTTATTTTCATTGGATTTTATTGGATCTGTTGTTGTATTTGTTCTGATTCTTACAGGAATTATTTTCTTTTGGAATATTTATACGTCGCGTTTTAATGCACAATTAGAACGAGAAACGCTGACTTTTCAACTTGTTAAGATTAGCGATCTTCTTGTGGAAAATCCCGGTATTCCTACACAGTGGAATGAAACGAATGTTGAGGTTATTGGATTAGTGAGCAGTGATCGAAAATTACAGGTTGATAAACTTAGCTCTTTTATGAATGTTACGTATGATAAAACGAAGACGCTGTTTAATATTGACCAGTATGATTTTTATTTTCGTATTGTTGATGTGAACGGCGCATTTATTAAGGCAAACGGACAATTCATTGAAAAAGGAGCGTTTCCGGGCACTGCGGAAGAATCTATTGTTACTATTCGGAGGATTGTATTGTATGGAACTCACAAAGTGGTTCTCGAAATTTCTGCCTGGAAATAAGCGCGCAATCATTTTTCTTGTTGATATCATGATTGCTTTGTTTATAGTGGTTCTTATCTTGTCCTTTTCTGTTTTCTCCATAAGTCGATCTGAAACTTCACCTTCGAGTAAGTTACAGGCTCATCGGCTCGCACAAGATATTTTTGCCGTTCTTGATTATACAGATTCGTTACGAACATTTGATCAGATTACTCTTCGTAGTACAATTGACACCTTACTTCCTCCCGGATATTTTCTTGATTTTAAGATTACTTGCACTAATCGAGCGTATGATTCTCGGCAGGATATTAATCCTGATTTTATTCTTTCAGGAGAAAGAGTTTTTATTGATGAGTATTATCGTGCATGTATTGTGAGGTATTGGATATGGCTCGCGTAGGTGTTTTTTATTCCATTGGTTTTTTTCTGTTAATGGGTGTTTTTCTTCTCTTTACGTTTGTTGTTCTTAAAGAATCTCGTTTTACTAATGAACGCCTTACTGATGATGTTGCCCTTGTCAAAATTCATTCTCTTGATGAATCTATTCAAAAATCATTTCGCGATCTCTTTTTTTTGACATCTGGTATTAGTCTTAGTACATCTGCGAATAGTCTTACGTTTATGGAAGTGCTTCCTAACGTACAAAATACTTCTTTTAAAAACAATCTCTCGCTTTTTAAACAATTTATTGAAAGCAATTATTCTGTTACGTTTAATACGACTGAGATTGCGAACAATCTCTCGCTTTTTGTTAATCCTTATGGAATTCGTTTTACGCATCTTTCGTATGGAGGAAAAACTCTTAAGGTTTTTTATGATACGACAAATTTTGCTGGTTTTAATCTTACTTTGACTGTTACTGTTCCTCTCAATGTGAATTCTTGCACTAGTACTGGAACAAGTTCAAATCCTTATCTTAGTGTCACTGCTGTTGGATCTACTGGCAGTTGTAGCAGGACAGACATTACGCAGTTAACATTACTTGATACGAATACGCCACAAAATGTTCTTGCTCGTGTAAGCCTTGGAGGAAAAACATTAAATGTTACTTATCTTAGAGAACAGTCTCTTACGGTTGCTGTTGTCGTTTCTAATTTGAATCTCCTTAACGAGAGTGTTACTGTGACTACAGTGGAAAACGTTTTACGTTACACGTACCCTGATTTTGGTTTTGCGAAGAATGGAACGATTCGTGTCTTGTAATTATTCCTCAATTAAGACAAGACTTAATAAAGCAAAAGTAATGATTTTAAAGTAGTTATGGCAGAAAAGAGGATAAGACTTAAACAGAAATCTCCAAAAAATCTTGATGATGATCTCGCTTATTTGGATTCTCAATTACGAGCATTAGAAGGATTACCTACAGCGCCTTCGTTTTCACAGCCCACGCGCGTACCTTCCGAGTCTCAACAGGAAAAAAAAGAGGAACGTGTAGAACCTTCTCTTTCTCCCTCGTTGCATGTATCACGAGTTAATGTTTCTTCTTTACAGAAACAACAGACGCGCAAGAAAACTGTTCGAAAAAACATTGTTGATACGTCGCGCAAACTTAAGAAAAAATCCCAAAAAAAGGCAATAGCACAACCACGACAAAAAAAACCGTTATCTTCTGTACAAGAAGAACAACTTCCTTCAGATTTTACTTTTTCGGAGAAACAGGACTATGAAGACAAAGAGGAACAGACTCCTGTTCAAGATCTTCCTTTGGCACCCCAGAATGAAAAAAAGATCATGGAAATTTATCCTTTTTCTCATGATAAAACGACAAAAATTTCTCAAGAGGAGACGCACTCTTCACCTTTACTCGTATCAACATCTCTTGATACTCTTTTTGAGATGGTTGAAAAAGAAACTATTGTTCCTCTTTCACGTATCACTTCTGTGTTCCATGTTTCTAAAGAGACGGCTCTTTTGTGGGGAAATATCTTAAGTGGATATTCTCTTGTTGATCTTGATGTTCCTGCATTCGGCGAACCCTATCTCAAAAAGAAAGGGGCTGTTGTTCCTCTGCCTTCTATAAAAAAATTACCTAAAAAAAAGATCTTTATTGCTACTGCTCTTTTTGTTAGTGTTGTGTGGATCGTTATTCTTCTTTTGCTTTTTTGGCCATCTTCTTCTTCAATTTCTCTCGATCGTTTTTCTCTTACTGAGGATTCTGAACGTTTACCTGTTGATATTACTGTTCAGCGCGCTTTTTCTGGATCTGGGAGTTATGAATGTACTGATCCTGAAGGAAAATTGCGCTATCGTATTTTGAATACTTTTTTAAAAGTAGAACTTGTTGGTGGAACTGAGAAAGTGATTATCAAAAATAATAAAACATACACGTTTGATACTCAGGAAAATATTTGGAAGGAATCTGAACCTCGAGAAAAGCTGGCCCTTCCGGGATCGGGTATTTATCCTAAGGTTCTTCTTACGTGTAGAGAAGTAACATTAAATGAGGAGGAGTTTAGTACTTCCTAATATGAATATTTTAGAAACATATCATATTATTGCTGACAATGTTGATGTTGTCGTCGATATCGAGAAATCGAAAGAAGGTGTTCTTTATCATGTTAACATTCCTTCTCTCACGAAACCGACACAAGCACTTCTTTCTGAATTGAAGCAACGATTAATTGTTGAAGTTATGGTTGGCGCTTCAGATGTTTTAGATCAGAAACTTGTTTTAGAGGTTAAAAAACGCTTCACTGACAAGGCAAATACTGTTCTCGATTCTCTTGTTCCCGATATGCGTGTCGATATAAAAAATTTTCTGACTGGCATGCTGATTCATGATATGTTGGGTTTAGGAGATATCGAATTTTTACTTAATGATGGTCAACTTGAGGAAATTGTTGTTAATTCTTCTACTGAGGCTATTCGTGTTTATCATCGAAAATACGGATGGCTTAGTACGAATCTTACACCTGTGAGTGAAGCACAAATTCTTAATTATTCTAATATTATTGCTCGAAGAGTAGGACGACAGATTAATATTCTTAATCCACTCCTAGATGCGCATCTTCTTACTGGTGATCGAAGCAATGCTGTTTTGTATCCTATCTCTCATAAAGGAAATACGATTACTATTAGAAAGTTTGCTCGTGATCCGTGGACGA
>CAYIBE010000052.1:0-5296 GCA_964361555.1 Candidatus Woesearchaeota archaeon
TGACGTCCCATGGGCCAAAAGTATCATAATATTTCATGTTGACAGAACAATCTGTGCCATCATATGTTGCTGTATTTCCTGCTGTTGTTGGTGCTCCTGTACACGTTCCAACTCTTGAGTCTTCTCCTGTTTTACTTATGGTAATAGTTACGGTAGCACCATTTGTGATGTCTACTTCATTTGCTCCATCTGGATCTGATACGGAAAATGTGACGTAGACTGGATATGCTGCATTATCTGGCGGAATCGCTACATTGTTATCAAATGGTGTTATACCGTCATCATCAACCGCTATTGATGCTGGATTAATTGATGGTGGCTGATTTTGTTTTGTGTAAGTTACTCTATAATAAAGAGTATCAAATAACAATGATGCTTGCCCCGATCCTGACGACCTCATTGCTTGCATTTTGGCCGTTGCTCTTGTTCCTAGTGATCCGAAAAAATTACTACAAGACCATGTTTCATCTGGTGTGACATCAATGCACGTCATTGATACTGGTTCTGACATGGAACAGCTTACGAGTCTATTTGTCCATGAAACGCCACCGTTGGCATCTGTACCTACATAACAATTGAAGCTAGTAGAAACACCCCAGAATTTGTAACATAATTCTACTTGCGTTATGGCTAAACAATTTGTTACTGCAGAATTGAAATAGGATGCATTTACCCCACCCCACCTAAGCCTTCCAGCAGTTGCTGATTCTGTACTTGTATCGTCACAACTTAATCTGTCTGTAGGACAACTATTTGGATACGTGCCTGCACAGGCCAGATTAAATGTGTTTTGATTTGTTTGTGGTAATGATTGTCTACTACATGCTTGCGGTCTTAGCTCTATTGCTCCCGACGGTTCCGCAATAGGGTCAATAATATGATCTATTTCTATTATTCCTTCTTTCACTTTTAAGTCAAATGTACCTTGAGTATTTTTTAAATTAGTAAGCAAAATCTTGTTATATTGATCTGAGTTTATTGTTGTAAACTCTGCAATGATGGTATTGTTATTTAGTTCATATACCTCAATTCTTGGAGTCCCCTTTATTACTTTAGGATATATTGAAATATCATTACTATTTGTAAGGTTTTGTTCAAATGTTACTCGTATATAGTGTTCTTGAGGAATTTCTTTCCATATATCATCTTTTTCTCTTACTTCTAGATAAATATCTTCTATAAACTCTCGTTGTTCATTTAGATGTTCTGCTTTACTAATTTCAATTATTACTTCATAGGTCTCATTTGATGTTGGAGCTACCCACTGAATTCTCTCGATAAGTTTATCACTATTAAGATCCACAGAGGAAATACTTACTTTTTCGTACAGGCCATTGGTTGTCCTATATACCTTTATTAATGAAAGATCTCGCAATGATATAATATCTGTATAGACCAGTATATCTTTGTATTCTATTTCTGATTCTACTGTAATCTGTTTTTTATGTGAATCTATTATTTGTTCTCTTGTTATTGGCGCCGGTGTTGTATATTCGATTCGTATTTCTTTTAAAGATTCATGGATCATTAAATTATTATTTGAAAATTCATAGTTTGTTACCTCTCTTCCTAGTTGTTTAAGGAATATTTCTCTTATGCGGATATTTGAGGCTTCTTGTAGTAAAATTGTTAACTCCTTTGGCGTCGCTAATTGGATATCTCTTGTCCATGGTACTGGTTGATTAATAATGGCAATTCCTTGAGAAACACTGTCTACCATTACCTCTGCCAAGATTTCTCGTTGTGGAATGATTAGACTGAATGGTTCTGTTATCCAATCTGCCTTGCTATAATCAAAAATGGCAACAAAATATGATCCATTTGACAGTTGTGAGGTATTATATCTTACATCGAGAGGTAGCTCACATGTTACTGTTGAACAAAGGAAAATCGTGTCAATAAGCTTGCCTTCATCTGAATAAAGATACATTCTGTTATAAATTGTTGTGGTTGGTGTTACTGAAATTATTATTGACTCACCAATTGCTGCTGTTGATGGCGTTACCTCTATGAGCTTGTTTTGTGCGAATATATCTATAATTGAATATCCTGTACTGGTAAAGGTTATTGTGCCTAGTACGGATACTGAAAGCAAAAAGATAAATAGTGCGAGGATAATATTCTTATTATTGAAATTGCTTGGGTGTTCGTATTGATCTCTTAATTGTTTTTCTTGTTTTTCCCATTGTGTGAATGTTTTACTATTGTCTTTTTGTGCGAGTAATTTTATATATTTTTTATATGTTATCTTTTCATTCTCAAAGAGTCTGTGAGCATGTTGTCTTTTCAAGATTAATCTATTTTTAGATTCTATGCACTCATTCAATTTTCTCAGTATCTTTTCTTTCTCTTTTTCATAAAACATTTTTTGATTACTCATTCTTTTTCCCGGATCTGTGATAGACTGTCCAAATTGTACGATCATTTCTTTTGAGAAGTATTGCAATTGCGTGGTAAGAATAGTGCAACTTATCTTTGAGATATGTGACGATAGATTCTTGCGCGGATAGCGGTTTTTGCGAAAAAATTGAGAGTGGGATTATGAGATTTGCTTGTACAATAATAAACTTTTGTGGATGCTTTTTGTTTGCGTTACGATGCATATTCCATACATTTCTTTCATCTCTTCCAATATGCATAGCAATAAGATGTAAGGAGAATTTTTTCTCTTCCTTGAGATATTTTACAATCGATTCTAGTGTTGTTAATGACGTGCTGAAGATTGAAATTGGCAAGAATATTTCGTTTTTTATCTTAGGAAGATGTGTTAAAATAAATGAAAATAATGCTTCTTGAGTTATGCTCTGTTTGTTGCTTATTTCTTGAAGTGCTTCTTTAGCTTGGCTGAAATTTATGATGATCTCTCTTTCTTTTTGTGAGAGTTTTGAATAGAAAACCTGTGCGTCTTGCTCATTCATCGCTTCTTTTTTCTTCATTCTATGTATAATATTACATTTTTTGTAAGTATATATATTTAAATTTAGCTCTTTTTTTCTTTATTTATACATTTTATGTAGGTATTTTACTCTTTTTTCTTGTGGAAATGTTTTTATTCTTCAAAAAAAGGTGCAGATTCGAGCAGCTTGAGTTTGGTGGTAGAACGTCGGCTTCCCACTGCTTTCTTAGGAAGAAGCTAGGAAAGAGCCGGAAAGGCGGGTTCGATTCCCGCAAGCTGCAACCTTGAGCATATGTTTAAATACAATTAGTCTGGTGAATCTTTTATGAAAACGTTCTACCTTACTACGGCTATTGATTATGTTAATGCGTCCCCTCATTTAGGACATGCTTATGAAAAGATCTGCGCGGATGTGATTGCGCGGTGGAATCGAATTATGGGGAGAAAAGTTTTCTTTCTTACCGGTACTGATGAAAATGCACCAAAAAATGCTCAAGCTGCCAAGAAACTAAATATTCCCGTGAAGAAATTCGTTGATACGCACTATAAAGAATTTGAGGATTTGTGTGCCGTTCTTCATATCTCTTATGATCGGTTTATACGAACTACTGAAGATGAACATCGAGAGGCTTCTCAACATATGTTTCAACTTGTGTATGATAAGGGTGATATTTACAAAGGGAAATATTCTGGCTATTATTGTAGCGGATGCGAAGCATTTCTTACTGAAAGAGATCTTGTTGATGGTAAATGTCCTGAACATAATCGGGAGCCTGAATGGTTAGAAGAAGAAAGTTACTTTTTTCGTATGGGTGCTTATACTAACAGAGTTATTGCATTACTTGAATCTGCTACGTTTGTGTTTCCAGAAAAATACAAGAATGAAGTACTAAAAAGAATTAAGGAAGAAGGATTAAAAGATTTAAGTGTTTCTCGCATTGACCTTGAATGGGGTATTCCTGTTCCTTTTGATAAACGTCATCGTATCTATGTGTGGTTTGATGCGCTTATGAACTATCTTTCTGGTGTTGGTTACCCTCGTGGAGAATACAACAAGACATGGCCCGCTGACGTACATCTTATTGGTAAAGGAATTAACTGGTTTCATTCTGTTATCTGGCCCGCGATGTTATTTTCTGCGGGCATTGAACCTCCTAAAAAAATTCTCGTTCATGGCTATGTCAATCTCGAAGGAAAGAAAATGAGTAAGTCTCATGGTACTGTTATTGACCCTTTTGAGATTTGCGAGGAGTATGGTGGTGATGCTTTGCGTTATTTTCTTATGCGAGAGATTCCTTTTGGTGATGATGGTGAGTTTTCTGAAGAAGCGCTAAAAAAACGATTGAATAATGAACTTGCGAATGATCTCGGTAATCTTGCAAGCCGCGCATTGAGTATGACTGAAAAATACTTTGATGGAGTTATTCCCTCTGGGAAGAATGAACTTACTTTTGAGATTGATAAAGTCATTACGTTAATGGAACAATACGAACTTACGCTTGCATTAAGTGAAATTTGGAAATTTGTTAATGATACAAATCGGTATGTTAATGAAAAAAAACCGTGGGAAGGCGGATCTGATCGTAAAAATATAGTATACACTATCCTTGATAGCTTGCGCATTATTGGCATCTTGCTTTATCCGTTTATTCCACAAACTATTGAAAAATTAAATGCGCAATTGGGGGTAAAAATCGGGACTTTTAAAGAGTTAAAAAATAATTTACTACGACAGAAAAAGATAAAAAAAGGAGAACATCTTGTAAAGAAGATTGATTAAATGGATGAGTATAAAATCCTTACCCGAGAAGAATGTGTACGAGCAACGGAGTATCTTTTTGAACTTGCAGAACGCGTGCTCCAGCCACCTCCTTTTTTATATGATAATCCGCAAATTACGAAGAGTAAAGAAGTACTTGATACTTTGATTATGAAGGTGTTTCCTGATGGAAAAGATCAGCTATCCTGATTTTAAGAAGGTAGATTTGCGTATTGGTCAGATAAAGTCTGTAAAGATTCATCCGAATGCAGAACGCCTTTATATTCTTGTTGTCGATCTTGGAAAAGGAGAACATGACATTCAACTTGTTGCAGGATTACGCCAGCATTATCAAGAAGAAGAGCTTATTGGTAAAAAAGTTGTTGTTGTGAGAAACTTAGAACCTCATATTCTTCGAGGAGTAGAAAGTCAAGGTATGCTTTTGGCTGCAGTTTTTCAGAATAATGTTTCTTTAATTCAGCCAGATAAAGATATTGAAACTGGTGCAAAAGTAGAATAATTATTTACTCGTAAAGTGATTTTATTTTTTTAGTGAACGCTTCTTGCGCTACTTGTGGCACAAATGGTTCAGAGGCTATTAAAATTTGATCTAATGAAGGAGAAACTTGGACGTTTGGTGA
>CAYIBE010000053.1:0-5038 GCA_964361555.1 Candidatus Woesearchaeota archaeon
CGGATCATCTGTATCATCATTTTTTACGAACTCATTTTCAATTCCAATCCATGGTCCTGTAGGATCAGCTGATCTACTTGTTAAGCCTGTAGAAGCGCTATTTCTTAAATTCCCTACTGACCATATCCAATCAGGATCATTTTCGTCTTCACCAACATACTCGTCACCGTCTTGATACGTATCCTGGGCAGTTTCTCCAATGATCAACGAAGCTGATCTCTCAGAGATTTCATTAGTAAAGAACGTTTCATCGTTAGAAATTTCTATACCATTTACTGTTCTGGTACTTGATGACGAAATTGTTTCTCGTACGCCATCAACATCAACAAGAATTGCGCCGCCTTCACCCACGTTTTCTAAGGTTACTTTTTTTCCGTCAACAGTTACTGTATCGCCAACATCCATAAAGAATTCTGTTCCTACGAATGCGGTAAATTGTGTTGCTGAGTTTACTGCCGTGATTTCAAGTTTTTTACCGAGGAAACTGACTTCTAGAGAATCAGATGATGTTGCCTTAGAAACATTCAGTGGATCATCAAAAGTGTAGAAGTATTTTAGTGATGCTCTTTCTGCTTCTAAGAATATGTTATCCTCGTAGTCATCATCAGAACTTGATAAACTTGTTTCTAATGATGGTGATGCGCCATTAAAATTTGTGATTACGAGCACGTCTGATACATCATAGTCTTTACTTTGGAAATTAATCGTTGTATCCTGAAATGACGAAATGTCCGCATCGTCTAGTTTAAAGTCAAATCCTATTGTTGTATCGTTTGCAACTGCCTTTCCTAAAGGAATGTCTTCTGTGACACCGCCAGAAACAACAAGCGTTCCGTCTCCGCTATCAACTGGAGTTTTTGCGTCAAATTGCAATCTTTGTGCAATATCAACTGCACCTAATGTATCAGAAGCTGCAGCATTTGCACCAACGACAATTGCTGTATTTTCATTAAACATACCATTTGCGTCTACGAATGGCTGTGGATATGTTGCGAGATTCTGAGCCACTGCACCACTCATTGTTGCACCTAACATTGCAACACCAGTACCAAGCGCAACCATACGCTTGATGGTTCTATTTAATCTTTGCATTAATAAACACCTCCGTGTTTTACTCTTGTTTTATCATTATCACCTATCTTTTTGAAGATAGATCTTTGTCTTATGATTGAGAATTAGACTTTTTCTTGGTTTATAAAGATTATTGCTATTGAGGGTATATTTTTTTATTCAATGTCTTTTACGTGTATTAAACTCTTTATTTAATGTTATATTACCTCTCTGGTGAACAGAGCGTTAATGAAATGGTCATTCGTGGTGTTGCTTGTATGACAATAGGATCTGTATTAATCTTATCTGCTCGTGGGTTTTGACAGTCATCCTTGTTTGGAATTTTTATTGGACCTCCAGGATCTTGTTTAATTATTAATATGTATTCTGTATTATTAAATATTTTGTTTAATATTGGTTCTTTTATGTTTTTTTCGCAGTTTTGTTGATTAGGATAACATGCAATGAGAAGATCTTTGATTGTTGTTTTGTTGTTTTTATCGGTTAGGTTGGTATTTGTTTCGATAAGCGTATTTAACAAGGAGCTTGCACGAATACTTTGCCGTTGGTCTTCTAACACGTTTATTTTTGGTTTTAGAATGAAGAATAATGCTATTATGAGACTTACTGCCAAGATAATGATAATGACTGCAAGTCCTATGATTTCTATTTGGCCTTTTTTCATGGTTTATAAACGATAATATTCAGTATCCCTAGTGCTCGTTTATTGAGTGATGGAATATATAGTTGTACTGGTGTTTGAATGATTTCTCTATTTTTCTTTGTCGTTGTTGCCTTATAGAGGATAAAATAATTGCAATTTTGTGGAAATCCTTCTTGTTTTACTTCTATATCTGTGCATTCTTTTTTTGTTGTTGTTGGATAGATAATCTCGAGAGTGATATCTTTATCGTTAAAAAATGCTTTATAATGTGGATTATTGTGTATTGTTTGTTGAAATGCCCAGATATTTAATGCATCAATACAATTTGTGTTTTTTCCACAGGTAAATTCTGGCATGGCAATAATAGAACTTGTTAAGGTGACGGCATCTATATCGGTAAACTCTTCTCCTTTTTCATTTAATGACTTGCTATAAAATGAGTAGATAAGAATAACGCCGATGAAGATAATAATTGTTAAGATTAATAATACGAAGATCGTTTCCATGTATTCTATTTGGCCTTTTTTCATGAGAGATATAACTCTGGGCAGTTTATTTTTCTGAATTCTTTATTGATCTCTTCGAGTGTTTTGAATGCTTCTAAGTTATTTGTGGAATCTCGTGGATTATTGGCTATTTTTTTGAGTTCTCCGAGAAGATCTTGTATGCCTGTGTAGTCTTGTTGATCACAACGTAAGAGCTCTTGTTTTTTTTCATAGAGAGTAATGATATCGAACAATCTTGTACGTGCTTGTTGCTCAATACATTCATATGTTTGTGTGGAACGAGAAAATAATAATGCTAATGCGAGTTCTTCTCCTAGATACGGTGTTATGAAAGTATTTCCTTGTTCTCTTCGTTCTACTTGTCGTGATTCTAGTGGTTGACTAAAATCAATGCGTATTATGCGTGTGTTACTTTCTATTGTTGCTGGAAATGGTATTGTTTTATCGAGAAGAATAACGAGTTTTTTATCTGTTTGAGGAGCAGTGATCTGCGCAAACGTTGTCATTGGTAGTAGTGGAATCTCATTTAAACCTTGTATAAATTCTTTTAATTCTTTATTTGATGCTATTTTATCTGGAGGTAGTTGCTGGAGATATATCTTTATGTTTTTTAGTTCTCCTAACCCCGGGAGAAGATAATAGATATTTTCTATTTTGAATGGGTAATTCCATGATCGTGTCCATGCTCGAATAGTTTTTCCTTCTAGTGTTATTGGAGCGACAATAATTTTTTGCGATTTTAATGATCGTTCATCAAATGAGAGATTTGTTTGTGGTTTTCCATTGACAATAGAACAATCAACAGTTATTTTTGATTTCATTCCTAATTCAATATTGGAGAGTGCATTGTTCTGAAACAAAAATGCAAGTTGTTGATCGATATTTTTTAATACTGTCAGTTTATTGATTTTTTCTGATGTTGATAATAAGTCTGTACCAAATTGAAAAAAGAACATGAGGATAATTGCTCCTGCTATCATTACAAAGATAAGAAGAAAGGGAAACATCGTGATACCTCGTTTCATTACTAAACAAAAAGATAGCTTTCTTTAAATAGATTATGACTGACTACTGATACTAACGTAACTTCCTTGACTTGTTACTTTGATGTTTACTTTTCCATTGATTGCTGGAAGGCAGAGTAATGATCCTGTTTGTGTTTTTATATGTGACAAAAGTGTGAATTTTGTTATTGTATACAGTTTTGACGGTGTAACATAGAGATGGTATTGTCCTCCATCTGTTTTTATTGTATTTCTTAACGATTCTGGATCATTTTCTGTGCATGATGAAGGCACTTGTGGAATATCATTTATTGGTTCGTCTTTGTCAAGAAAACAAAAACAAGAAATTTTTTTTGGAACACGAAGAGTGATTGTCTTTTCTGATCCTGCTGCGAAGGTGTAGAACGTTCGTATCACTTCTTTTAGTTCTGATTGTGCATCTAACAATTGGACATAATCACTTTTTTCTCTTAGGTCGAGAATAGCTTTAAATCCAAAGATAAGAACTGATACTGCTACGATCAAAGAAAAAATGATAATAAATGGCTGAGCAAATATTTGTGCTCTCATGGGAAGATGGTAAACGTGGCGCTATTTGCAAATTCATCTTGACAGATTATGATATATTTTTCATTTCCTAAATTTGCTTCATGCGTTTGCGTGTTTTGATTTGTCATTGGAATGCCGGAACTAAAAGTAAATTGCTGATCTGCATACTGACATGTTGTTGGTTCATTCGTTGTTATACTGAGAACGCCGAGTTGCGTATCTTTAAAGACGGCAAGCAATGTTGATGGTGTTGTATCTGCTTCTATCGTGAATTGTACTGTTGTCTTTGCTTCGTTTCCTGCTTTGTCTATGCAGTTAATAAAGAAATGATAATCCCCCTGGTTGAGCAGCTGGAATGTTTGCGTATGTATATTTGTATTTGTGTTTTGGAATGTGGGCATGTTTGTTGAAGGTACATCCTCTTGTGCAATACCACAGACTGCTTTTCCGTTTTCTGCGCCGCCTGCTGTATTTACTTGTACTGTAATTCCTGCTCCTGTTCTTAAGATTCCTTGTGGTGACGTACTGTTAATGGATAATGGTGATGTTGAGGTTAATTGATATCTAAAACTGTTTTGATTTGCGTTATTTGAGCGGTCTTTGCATCTAAAGTAAAATGTATTTTGTGTTGTTCCTAATGCTGTTTTTGTTATTGGTAATGGTGTAGAACAGCGATATGAGCCTGTATTTACTGCTTCAATATCGAGAGCTGACGATGTGCAGGAGAATGCATTTTCCATTAATGAATACTCTAGATCTCGGGTACTCCATTTACATGAAGCTGGTTCGCTCACGAATAGATCTGTTGAAACAGACTCTACGCTTGCTTGTATCGACGTACCTGAAATTATTGATGTTGATTGGATTCGTGGTGGTTCAAGATCTGGACCTGGTTGAATCTGGAAATTAATTGTATAATCTCGCTCATTTTCCCTTTTATTTGCATCTTCACATCGCACATATAACGTATATTTTCCACCGTTTGTTAATTGTAATGCCTGTGTTTCTGCTAATTCTGAAGGTAAAGAAAAGTCCATTTGATGATTGAAATCGAGAAGTGCAGAACCAAAATCGAATTCTTTATTATCAAATTCTGTTCCTGCATCAAGAGAAAATTTACATTGTGCGGGTTCATCTGTTTTTATTGCTAACGATACTGAAGTAAATGGTGGTATTGGTGTTGTCACAACAAACCCTCTATTTGGATCTTCTTGAATTACGTAACCTTTCATTTTTTCTTTATCTGCTTTTATTCTTGGAGATGT
>CAYIBE010000054.1:0-5006 GCA_964361555.1 Candidatus Woesearchaeota archaeon
TTATTCATCATCACTCACCTCCTCTTTATCATGTTCTCGTGCCTCAAAATACAAAAAATCCTGTAATTTATCGATAATAATTTTCAGTTTGCTCAAATCATTCAACCGAATATTATTAATAACCTCACTTCTCCAGATATTCTCATCCTTTTTTCGGTAGCTTCTGCTGATAGTAACAGTTTTGTATTCGATCTCATCTCCATTAATAACCTTTTTATTTTCCCAAACAACACCTTCCCACGTAGATATTCTAAATTTTTTTATTGGTTGATTTCCCATACCAACCACCCCCATTTGCTATTCGCATTTTTTTCAATAAGCCAAGAAACAATTCACAAAGCCTTCTTTTCGAACTATTTCATAGGCAAAAGTGTAAAAAAGCAAGGTTATTTATAAATGCTGCGCGCGGTTGTCGTGTAACAGAGTAATATAATATAGATATTACAAAATATATAAAAACAATTCACTTCTCAAAACGCAATTCATGCCATTCAACTTTTTTCTGTTCAATAAGCTCTTTAAGATGTTTCTGCTTGTCATTCAATCCACTTTTTCCGGTTTTTACTTCAATGAATTTTATAGAATCATCATCAAAACTGATAAAGTCGACAGGTCGACCAAGGAAAACACTATTTTCCTTTTTTCCAGGATAAACATCCATAAAAGGAACAAAACTCTCGAACTGGTTACCGTGTTTAACATGCATACTCTGATACTGATGTTCCAAAGTAAAATATTTGTCTTCTAAACGTTCTAACTTTCTTTTCTTCAAATAATAAAGAAGGTACAACGTAATTAAAAGGATAAATAATCCAGCAATAAATCCAAAAGGAATGTTCATATCTAATCAAAAAGTCCTAATAAACTGCCAAGAATATCAGGACGATACCAATACAACAAACCCAAAACAACCAAAATCAATAAAATCCAGTATTTTAAGCCCATAAATTTACCGTTGCAACTCTTGCAAAATTTCTTCCGGTTTCACCTCCACAACACGTTGAATAGTTAATTCTTTTCGGTTAAATAATTCATTCTTTGTCGTTCGTCCAATAAGAATAAGTTGTTTTCCTAGTATTTTTTGTCGAATATCCTCAAAAAGGTTAGGATTATCTTTCATTTCCAAAATCTGTTCTCGCGATAATCCAAGCAAATATTCAACCTGAGTACGAAAAGCAACAGCACGTAAATTATCAGTACCATCATCAAAAGAGAGATTCAAAATAGGAACAGACTCACCACTAACAGATCCATGTTCACGGCATTGTTTACTTTCACCAATAATCTCTATTTTCTTTCCGCATTGGGAACAAGCTTCATAAAAACGAGGTTCAAAAAGCTGAACAATAGTACCAAAAATACCAATATTAGTATCTCCTTCCATAAGTTCAATAATTTTCTTTCGCGTGAAATCAAAACTAGGCGCAGAAGAAACCTGAATCTCAATGCCAGGAGGATTAATTTCTAATTCTCCCTTATTACCCAAGTGAACTTCTTTAAAACCATTATTCGTACGTACATACGCATTTTTAATTTTTAAAAGAGTTCCTTCAGTAATAGTCCCTTGTTCAACTTCATGAATATGATGAGCATCCCAAAAAACACATCTTACAGTTCCTGTTTCATCACCAAGTAAAAAGCTCAGAACTCTTCCTTCTTTTCCATTTTTCGTAAAGGTAATAACCTCATTAATTTTTACAACCTTTCCTGTCAACGTAACAGAAGCCATGCCATGAAGAAGTTGAGAAACCTTAACTTCGCGCGAAACAGCAACAACACGAACACCTAATTCATTCGCAACAATATGCGCGGCTCCCTCTTTGCTAATAAGATCGCTTAACTGTCGTAATTTATCCTTAATACGTTGATCAATGTCTTCATCAGTAAGTTTTTTTTCCTCTTTGATACGAGCAATAATCTCATCATAACGGAGTGTAAACATTAAGAAAGAAAAAACAAGGTACCATTTAAAAGGTTTCTCATGCTTGAGTGATTAATTACTTCTGAGTAAACTCAATTCCGCCAGGTTTCGCAATACGAAACGTAATAACAGGTTTTATCAGCCCAAGATCTTTTGTTTCGACATCAAAACGCAAATAATCACCTTCCGGCACACACGTAACAGAATATTGATCAAATAATTCATTTTTTTGAACATTTTTGCACTGTTCATCAGTTTCAAGTAAGGAATATCGTTGGTATAGAGAAGATAAAAAACCAAGATCAAAATCGATAGTATGTTCAAACTGAAGAGTATCATGAAGTACCACAATAGGATAACTATTTTCATTATCATTCAAAACAAGCTCATCACGAGAAGCGAAAAGAACAGTAATATTTCTTTTGTCCTGTTTCAGTTCTAAAGTAAAGTCTTGCGGATACGTAACATGAGGAAAAAATTGTTGATCTTGCAAAAGCTGAAGTCTATAGACAAATTCTTCACGTGTTTTTTTAAGGAGTTCCATTTTAAAAGATTCTGTTGGATCTTCATCCCATACAGTATTTCGCGATAATGTCGAATTTAAAGCTGAAAAAAAAGAAAAACGAAAAGAGTAATCAAGGTAATTCTCTACTGAAGTAAACATAAGTTCTTTAGAGAGCAGTTCTTCGAGCGCAATACCTGGTGTATTATGGATGGTTCTGTCATTCTCAAGTGTAACTCTCAATCCGAGAACGATAAGAATAAGAGAAAGTACTGCTAGTCCTAAATAAAAGCCAGTTTCTGCTTTCTTATTCATTGTTTTTCCTCCACCAAATAAACCGTAAGAGAAGAAGTGCCATTAAACAGAGGAAGAAGTGTGTCAGACAATTTGCGTGTTTCTAACGTAGAATGAAATAACATATAATAAATTTGTAAGTTATTTTTGTCTTGCGGATATTGGATAAGCAAGGGAAAAGTAGGAGAGAAAGAAGATTCGTCAATTATCTTAACATTTCCTTGAACAATAAGATCACCAAGATTATTTTTATGAAGGTAGTCAATAAGAAGTTTTTGGTAGAATAATTTTTCTTGTAAACGAGGAATTTCTTCATTAAGAGAAATTTTTTCTTCCGAACCAATAGTCTTTACAAAAACATACACACCAACAATGAGAAAATATAAGATAAGAATAGAAAGTGCAATCTTAAACTCTAAAATATCTCCCAACTGTCCTTTTTTATTCATGATGTCCTCCGAAGAACAACAAACAAAGTAAGAAGACGGTTATTCAAATCCTTATAGTGAATAATATGACAAGAAGAAAGACGATCACAAAACCCTTTGTAGGTAGTAAAGACATGTTCATTTAAAATAAGACGTTTATTATCTAAAGTAAGCTCGGCACC
This sequence comes from Candidatus Woesearchaeota archaeon, assembly GCA_964361555.1. Classification (GTDB taxonomy): domain Archaea; phylum Nanobdellota; class Nanobdellia; order SCGC-AAA011-G17; family JACPIM01; genus CAYIBE01. The sequence continues at coordinate 3,328 of CAYIBE010000054.1, forward strand.
ATAATGATCGAAGGGAGCACAGGAAGTTAAGATGCTTTCTGTAAACTTATTTTCTTGAATATAAGAATCTTGAACAAGACAAGCAAAAAGAAGATGTTCAATCTCATAAGTTTCCAATGGCGTAAAATTAATAAATTCATGCTGAAAAGAAACAGCATACATAATAAGAAGAGCTAAAAAAGAGACTAAAATAATAAAAAGTAACTTGAGAGGAGATAAAATCATCTGCCAAGCAAGTTCAAAGGCATCAGCACTACTCATTTTTCTGTAAAATTAACCTCCCTTTTTCAGAAGTTACATGAATAAGATCAGAACCAACAAAAGGATAACGTTCCAAAACAACACCCTTTGACAAATAAATAACATTTCCATTGCTCATTCTGATCTCGACATCTTTATCCAGAAAATAAGTAAGATTAGCCTTCATATTCATAGTACTCATTCGATCGATAAGAAGCGCAAGTTCTGTTGTTGTGTCAGTAGGTGTAACTTCAAATTTTAAAGAATGAATCTTTAATCCGAAAATGATAATAACAGCCAGCGCAATAATCCACCAAAAAGCAATAAGAATCTGTTTGACTTGCATAGAATAAAGTAATCACGAGGGATTTATATAGATAGTCTTCCCGTCACGCACGATACGAAAGAAGAGTTTTGTTCCTTTTGGACCAGGCGGAAGAACAAAAGTATGTTCATCAGTACTGCGAATAGTTTCCCAGTTATTAAATTCTTTAAGGTAAGTACTTCCTTCAATTTTTTCTATATCTGACAAAGAAATGCAAGAAACGTCCTGAGTACATTCTTTTACACAAGAACAAAGACAGGCGGATTCTTTTTTACATTGAGAAGGTAAAGAATAGGTAAAAGTAAGAGATTTAGAAGGAACAGAAAGACGTTCTCCAGTTTCAGGATCGCGAGTAGTTCCTAATGACGTGCGTAGCTGGATCTCAAAAAGTTCCTGTCCTTTATCAAATCCAATAACAGTTTTACTCTTCTCACCAGTTCCTTCCATGGTATACGTCATAAAACTATCTTTTCCATCACGAAGAGAAACAATTTTTTCTTTAAGTTCATCAAAAGAATTTTTCGTTTCTTCAGTGAAATTTTGATAGATGGACCATAAAAAACTCAATCCGATAAACAAAGCGACAATACCTAAAATAAGCCCAAACGCAAAGGACGGTGTAAAATCAATAGCTCTTGTATTCATAACAGAATAGCAGAAGAAGAGTTATATAAAGATATGGCTGTACTTGCATTAGCAAACAAGTCTACTTGTTGCGCCAGTGCTACTTGTTCTAATCTGACAAATATGATTTATAGGATCCTCTGTACATTTTATTCCCGCTTCTCCATCATCGACAGAACCATCATTGTCCTTATCGATATTAAACCCGCTTGTACAATAAACAGTAAGTTTAGCTTTGCCCACATCCAATCCTTGAACAGGTTCACATCGTTGCGTACAAATCTCTCGTGCTAGAGTGAGATCAGTGCCTGCAGTAGTTCCATAGAAGATATTACGAATACTCTTACTAAGGCTACTTGTTCCACCCAAGAAAAAAACAGCTACAACAATCAATACAATAACAACAAGAATAATAATAATTAATGTATTTAATGGTAAACTTTGGCCTTTTTTGTTCATCATGTCACCTTTTTAATAAAAACAAGAAATT
>CAYIBE010000055.1:0-4994 GCA_964361555.1 Candidatus Woesearchaeota archaeon
GCCCTATATGGACTTCTTTGTTCGTATATATCATTAAGAGTTTGGGTAATTGTTGATCTTGGTATTCTTTTTCCATGTTCATTATAGATTGGCTTTCCTGAACGAAGATGAATAAGAGATTCTCTGAAGAGATATACTGGAAGGAATAATTGGTTATTTTGGTTTAGTGTTGATTTTGTCGTATTCCAATCTTTTCCTTGATATTGACGAGATAGTGCTATATGGAGATCTGGATGAGGATAGTTTCCAGATTTCTCTGGTAATTTAAAGTATTTTGATTGTTGTACCATGGAAGAAATTGGATAGTTATTGGTATTTAAATGTTTTGGTTTTGTTACTACTTTAAAATAAATAATATGAATACTGTCTCTTTTATTACTATTACTATAGCTTATTAAAAATAATCATTAGAACTATCGTAACCTTTATATAGTGGTTACATACAACTTTGTTATATTTAGTTAGATGATGGGGGTATAATAATGAAAAAATTCATTTTTAGTTTATGTATTCTTTTACTCTATGGATTAACACTTGCTCATGCTGCAACCTCAGATTTACAGATTCTGCCAGTAGCTCCTGTAAGTGGAAATCCTGGTGAAACTGTTAGTGTTTCTGTTCAAATTAAAAATAATGGTGCTAGTACGATTAATGTTGTGAATATTGCAAGTACTGCTTTAACTTTAGGAAGTAGGAATATTACTGCTCCAAGTGCTGTAACTATTACCAGCCTTGCTGCTGGACAAACAAAAACAGCGGCTTTGCAAGTAACAATTCAACCTGTTCCTACAGGAACTTATACAGGAACACTTACTGTTAAAGATGCAAGTGATACTGCTAATGGGTTACAAGCGACTTATGCTGTTACTATCAATTCTGTTGATGGCATTGATGTGCTTAGCGTTACTAACGCTTCTGCATTAACTGTTTCAAGTCAAGAAGATCAAGTACGAACTGTTACTTTTCAAATCCAAAATACTGGAAGTACTACTTACACTCCTAGCCTTGTCTTTACTTCATCTGACTTTTCTGATGGTGATAGGACTATTGGGTTAACGCTCAGTAATCATAACAATATTGCACCCGGAGAAATAAGGCAAGTAACTCTTACTATTGATACACCTAATAAAATTGATATTGACAATTATGAAGGGGCTATTAATGTTAAAGGAAATAGCGCTACAGACACATTTAGATTGTCTATTAGAATTAATCCTGAAGTATGTAGTGATGGTCCTATTGGTGACGAATTACGACTAGATGTTGATGAACCAGATAATGGCGATGATTTTGCTCCTGGAGAAATCATTAATATTGGTGTTACTGTAGACAATGATGATAGCAGAAAAGATGTTATCGTTGAAGCATTTTTATATAATGTTGATGAAGATGACGAGATTGAACGCGTCGAATCTGATTCTGAAAGAATTAGCGCGGATGATGATCAAGATTTTGACCTTGAACTTACTCTTCCTTTTGGAGACGAAGTTTCTGAAGATGATGAGTATATTTTATTCATTAAAGCATTTGAAGATGGCGATGAAGATAAACAGTGTACTGAAGAACAACTTGAGATTAACCTTGAACGGGAAGATCATGATGTTCGCATTCAAAGAGTAACTGTCACGCCAACAAGTGCTAAACCTGGAGAAACTGTTGACGTTACTGTTGATGTTATTAATGTTGGTGCTAAAGCAGAAGATGACGTTTTTGTTCGACTTGCATCAACGGAACTTGGATGGGACGAATCTTCTCAAACTGTTGATCTTGATGATGGCGAAAGCAATGATAATGATGCTTCATTACGATTTAGTAAGCTGATTATCCCTCGCACTGCTTCTGCAGGCGCAATCTCTCTTTCAGCTATTGTTACCTTTGACGATGGTGATTCACAGAGTGACGAATTTGCTACACTTACGATATTAGAAGGTGCTATTGGTGCTGGAGAAAGTGAAAGCACGTTGCGTGTACAATCTGTAAGTGATACTGGCAATAATGCCTATACGGCGAGTGTTGCTGTCGCTAATGATGGAACTACCTCTAAAACATATGAGTTGCGTGTTGATGCAAATTGGGCACAGCCAGTAACTCCACAAACATTTACTGTTAGTGGCGGTAATAGCAGAGTTGTTCAATTACTCATTACTGCTAAGCCAGACACACGAGATGGAAGCTATACGGGAATTATCAGTCTTGAAGAAGACGGTGCTCTTGTTGATAGCGAGACATTTAATGCTGTTGTAAGTACTGGTGAAGAGAATGGTGACAGTATAACTGGATTTGCTGTTGCGGATCTTTGGAACGGAACAACCGGGACGGTATTATTTGTTATTGTTGACATCGTTTTGGTAATTATTGCTATCTTCTTTATTAGGATGATCTTCAAATCTGATAAGAAAAAGCAAAAGATTACTGAAAAGGTAAAATTATAAACCTTTTTTTCTTTTTTTAATATGAAAGAAGTTTATTTGCTCGGAAAAGATGAGTTACTTTCTATTTTAGAAAATCATTCCTCTTTTGTTCGGGGCATACTGCTTGGTTCTGATAAAACAAATACATTAATCGATCATCTTTATCTTGCATTTGACCAATCAAGAGATAAGGCAACGGCGTTACGAAGTGATTATCTCTCTCGATCTATCGACGAGTTTGACATTTCTAGAAGGGCTAGAAATGTTTTGGATCTGTCTGGTGTCAAAACTGTTTCTGATCTTGCAAGACGCTCTAGGGTGAGTCTACGAGCAATAAGAGGGTGCGGAGATGTAACGTTATATGAGATTGAAAATGAGATACTTGAACCAATTGGATTACGATTAAAATTGTCAGAACGAGATTAGTAATGAATATGGGATTACGCTGCTTGTCTAATATAGTCTATTCCTTCTCTTTTTAGCGTTTCTTCTTTTGTGTATGGATCATTCATTCTTTGAAGAACAGTTGGAAATCTGATTATCGGGTATTCTCCATTGATAATTGCTGCTTCTAAATCAACCTCTTCTTCATCCTGTGACTCTCCTGTGTACATTCTTCTTCGATGAACTAATTCGTGTGTTCTTGCAAATTTTATAATATCGGATTGCGAAATTCTTTTTTTATGTTTGTAACTTTCATTGCCGATAATTCTTTCTAGATCGCTTGCTCTTCTCTCATTGATTAGCTGTATCAGTCGCTCTGGAATATCTCTCCGTACGTAAAGTTTATCTCTTGCTGGTATGTATGCGCCTAGAATAATTCCTTGGCCATTGGCTGAACCAAGATTATCGACATATTCTACGTTCTCTGTTCTTCCTAAATAATTTTCTAATGTTTCCCCCCTACTACCCTTTCCTTGAAGTGCTCGCATTATCTCTTCTTGATCTTGATAAAAGGACTGCATAATTTCTGTTTGATTTTCTGATTTTCCTTTATAGAACAAGCGATACGTTTCTGTTCCGTTTTTATGGGTATATTTTACTACTCTCCACTTTCCCTTATTATACCGTTCTGATATTTTATACTTGGAATTTTTCTGATTATCGTGTTCCATATCCCCACCTATTGTATGGATCTTGTCCTGTTTTCTTTTTTGTTGCAATATCTACTGCATATTCATCTTGTGGAGCATTTGTTCTATTTCTTCTCCGATGTTCTGTTTCGTGTTCAATAACAAATGCTACTTTGTCTGGATTCGCAATCGTGCTTCCTACTACAATTACATCTGGACTATAGACTGAAAAAAATCCTTGTATTGAGGTTAATCTTCCGAGGTTGTAATCCCAAATAATATGTGGCGTTCTGTCATCTGTTGTTATTGGTGTACGTTGTGGTGTGTAATAATGAGCTTCGAGTAGAATATTGCCATGTTCGTCTAATTCTGCTCTTTCTATAAGAAGTTCTAGCTTATTCTTCTTACCCTGTAATTGTTGGTTCTTTTTCTTGTCTAGTTTATCGTATATCATGGTTTCGATGCGTTCTTTTGATTTTATTTCTAACGTGTATTTTTTTAATGAGATGATTCCTGACTTTTTAAATCCTACCTTTTGCGCTTGTTGTAAGAGTTTATTTGCTGGTTCTAGAGATTGACAGTTTATATGAAGTATTGCTGGTTCTTGCAGGAAATGTAGTTTTTTTCTTTTTGAAGAGTTGTGTATATCTCTTCCGGATCTGCCGTCGTGTGCGATTTATACAGTCATTCTGCTTTGTTTTTTGTCCTATTTTTGATATTTTAAGCAGAACGATACGTCCTGAGCAAGAAGGTGTTGTCTTGTAGTTTTTTTTAGTGATAATAGTAATAATATTTCTTAGATCTTGGTCTATAAATCCTTGTTTAGAGTTATCTTTCATACTTTTTTTCTCTGTTTATGGTTACACGAAAGTTTTGTGTGCGCACTGCATATCCTCTTGATGCGAGGTTTATTAATTTTGCAATGAGATAATCTGGATCTACTTCTTGGTTAAATTCGTGAATAACATCTGTGTCTCTGACTAGACGCGTATGTAATGTATTTCTTTCATACCAACATTGTGCTATTATTTTTTCCATGTTATAATGATTTTTCTAATAAGATAACAGGTGGTGCCAGGATTCGAACCTGGGAATTTGCAGATTTTTAAACATTCTTAAAAATTAACCGCTATCCGCCTAGTGGCTGCAGGTTGGACATCTTATTGATTCGGTCCCCTTAACCGCTTGGGCACACCACCGATATGACAAAAACTAATTAATCTGTTTTTATAGATTTCGCTCCTTCTAGCTTCCTTAATTGGTATTGAAGATTGGATGTTTGAATGTAAAAACCATATTTTTCCCAGAAATATTGGCGTTGTGCAGAGATACTATCTTATCATTGAAATCTTTCTTTCTACCTCTTTTTTTCTTCAGTTTTACTTCTCTTGGCGTCATCTGACAGTATTTTGGTTCTTTAAAGTCTTTTCTTTTATTTTTAAGTATTTCTCAGCAGACAGTTTACAATTTTTGGCATTTTTAATTTGACTATCAATTAGTATTTTTGTTG
>CAYIBE010000056.1:0-4921 GCA_964361555.1 Candidatus Woesearchaeota archaeon
TTTTCTTTGGTTTAAAAAATTCCTCAAACATACATTCCGAAGTTGTATTTATCTTAGAATAAACCTTTCTAGGACTATAAATGAGACCATTATCGTCTTTTTGAATTATTTGCTTTCTAATTCCAACATGCAAAACTTTCGGTTTATAATCTGGTGTTAAATCAATTGCCATAAATACTTCTAGAAAAATAGCTATTTAAATCTTTCTATTGATACCACTATATAATAACAATAATAAAAATAGGAGTAGCAAATCTTGTAACATTTCTTATCACACATTTTATCACAAATTATATAACAATTTTTGTTACACGTATCGTGGGGGCGTGTTACCTAAGGTTTATGCAATCTTGCGATGCGAAGTATTTCGTCTATTCCTTGTCATTACTTGAAAAATACCTTCTTAAAAATAATATCTTCCAATCTTCTTTTCCTTGAGTATAAATATGTTGAGCAACACTCGGATGTAGTCCCCATATCCCACTTAACTGTGCGTAGACTTTACGATCATACATTCCTAATTGCATTGCAATCTCCTTCTTGGTTATTCCTTTTTCTTTTAAGAAATCTTCCAATCTTTTTATTTCGTTAGGCTGTAATCTTTTATATCTCACCATGTTATGGTTTCTTTATTTTTGCAATAAAAAATCCTTCTGTATCATAGAATTGCGGCCACAGTTTAATACATTTGCTTAACTCTGATGAATAGTTTCCGTAATCGAGATTTACCTCTGATTTTATTTTTAGAGATATTTTTTCTAGTTTTGCGTTTGTTTCCTCTAAAAGAAATTGCACGACTTCTTCGTCTTCTTCTGGTTCTAATGAACAGGTTGAGTACACAAGAGTTCCCCTTTCTTTAAGATTATGATACGCATTCAGTATTAATTGTTTTTGCAATCTGGTGAGCATTTTTATGTATTGCTGAGAATATTTTTCCATGATATACTTTGCGTTTCCTGTTGGTCCTCTTATTGTTCCTGTTCCTGAACATGGTGCATCAAGAAGAATTTTATCATACGTTCCTGATATTCTTCTTGCATCGGTTATTGTTGTTATCGTGTTTACTACGCCGCATCGTTGTATGTTATGAGAAAGAGGTAGCATGCGTTCATAACTTACATCATTTGCAATAATTACTCCTGTGTTCTTCATGAGTGCTGCACACTGCGTTGTTTTTGATCCGGGAGATGCGGTCATATCGAGCACTTTGTCCTGTTTTTTTGGATTGAGAATACATGGAGGAAGCATGGACGCCGCTTCTTGAATATAAATATGTCCTAGTTGATGTTCGTAGATATTTCCGAAATCTCTTCGTTCTGATTCAATCCAAAATCCTTCTTTACACCATGGAATTTGTGTTAGAGAATATTTTGATAATAAGTTTTTTTTTATTTCACTTGTTTTTACTTTGAGAGTGTTTATCCGAATTGCTTTTCTTACAAATGTATTGAGAATATGTTCATATTGATTATAATCGGTTAAGCGTGTATACTTTTCTTTAAATGTGTCTTTAACAAAAAATTTCATAAAAAATAAAGAAAGGGGATATGACGTTAGTACTCATCATCATCCGCGTCGTCATCATCATCGTCATCATCATCTGTGTCATCATCCCAGTCATCATCTGTGTCTTCATCTTTGTCTTCTTCTTCCTCTTCTTCGTAGAATTCCTGGTGTAATAGATTTCGTAACAACTCATCTATTTTTTGCATATGAATAACCTCCGTTACTATTATCTTTCGAACTGCCTTTGTGCCCTTTATAAATCTTTTTATTTCACAATTTTTTGTTGAGGATCTGTTTGTTATTGACATTTTTCTATTTTTGATAGGAGAGGAACGTGATGCACACCGATCTTTCCTATATACAGTTTTTTTATATCTCCTCCTTCTTTTATGTACTCTTCAATAAGATATTTTCCCTTTAGGTATACATGATCTTTTGTAAATGCGCCCGGTTTTGACGTGTCCCCTAATCCTCTTTTTGCGCGTATTGCTAAGATATATGACTGCTCTTTATCAAAAAATTCTCGTAAACTATTATAGACAAAACTAAATGAATTTGTTCGTGAGAGATGAACTGCAATCACACGTCCTGCGTATCCTTTGATAAGCGCATTAGAGAGTAATCCTGCTTTTTGTTCATGGTACATCGCTAATCCTTCTTCTGTCGGTAAGTAACCCGGAAAGCCTATATGGAACAGAGCGTATTGTTGTTTTTTTCCATTTTCTGCTCTTGCTACATGTGTTCCAATTTCATGTACGATTAATCTTCTAATATCATTCTCACTAAACTTTCTATTTTTGTTTACATAAATCGTTTTTGTTCCACTATTAAATGTTGCTCCAACAATCATTTCTCTTTCTTTTATTTTCCATTCAAACCTGTATCTTAACAAGGATTCAATCATCTTTCTTGTTGTTGTGAAGGTATTATGCTTTTTCTCTTCTTCTGTTTGTTTTAATTCTACTAATTTATATGCATTTTTTATAAGTTCTTTTGAGGGAATTCCGTATAATTGTTCAGAGAGTAATGCTATCTTTTTTGTTCCTCTATTTAGAAGAAAATTGCATGTTGTTATGAGTTCTTCTTTTCTTTCTTCTAATAACTTTCCCATGGTTGAAGAATCTGTTTTTATTTTTTCTAAACTTTTTTTGATGAGAGGAATATTTCCTTTTAGTTTATTATATCTTAATTTTGGATTGTAGGTTTCATCAGCAAGAACTTTTTTCTTTTCCTGTTCTGTGTTTATTGGCTGAGAATTTGTTGCATACCTTATTTTTTTAAATAAAAAAGAAATTTCACGATCTGCTGTTGTTGTGAGCACACTTTTTTCCTTTATTTCTTATTTAAAAATATATGTCTTCACTACAGAAAGGAGATAGAATATTTTTTAAAAACTACAAAAATGAGGATGATTGCTCCTGCATAAAGACTGAGCATAATGATACTGATGATGAGACCTATTTTTGCGAGTTTTTTTTCTTTTTCTTCTTTTAGGAGATGCAAGGCTATTATGGAGAGAACTAAGCCTGCGGGGCTTACTAAAATGGAGAGAATAAGAGAAAGGATGGGAAGTATGTGTTTTTCTTCTTGTTTTTTGCCTTCTTGTTCTCGGATTATTGGTTCTTTTTCTGTTTCTGTCCAGGGGTCTTGTTCATTATCCACCCCGTTACGTGTATGTTTGCTTTATTAAATATTTTGATTTTTAGAAAGGCACGGCTGCACCGTATGTCGATGTTTCGGTTTCCGAATGGGTTTCTTCTCTTGTATCTGAACAACCGTCATGTTGTTGGTCATATAACCTTTCTTCTACTCTTTTGAACCAGGCATTACGATCTTTGTCTTTGATGTGCATAATGGGAAACTGAGTTACTGGTTTTTTTTCTATAGAGAAATTTTCTGGCGACAGACGTCTTTCTAGAGCGTACTCTTCCGGATTTAATCCGGTTTCTTCTATTACTTGTTCTGGGTTACTAAGAAATCTGTTGATCACGTGAGAGCGTATACACGTACATTGAGGATATCCATGTCCATTGCCTTCGTATCTATATACTAATTTTTCGTTAGAGTTATCGTGCAATTCCAAGATTATACTTAAGGGAAGTGTGACTAACAGATGCGTTTTTTCACATACCTCATTGAATAATTCTTCTTCAGATCCTTCGTACGATTTAATTCTTCTTATGCTATGCCTATATATCGCAAAATAAATCTCTGATTCTCTTTCTTCATTTTGTATTTCTTTATATCTGTTTATTTGTGCATCAAGAAGCGTACACATTCTTCCCAAGACGCAGGCTTTTGATTCACCTATCTGGTTTCTTTTTTTGTAAATGACGTCTGGTTTTATGAGTTCTCCATTTCCATTATTGTTTGCGTTCTGTTTTCCATTTGCTTGTCCGTTGTTGTCTGTACCATTAAGATATCTTTTATTCGTTAATTTTCCACCATAGAGTGCAGCTGTTATTAACTCATAGATATATCCTAATGAGTTATGATCTGCTGGCTTTCCCCATTCAAATGTTTTTTGGAGCACGTCTATATTCCTCTTACGAGGACTTACTTCTTGCGTATGATATGGTAATACAGAATCAATTAGTGTTTTAACCCTCATGCTTTATCTTGACTTGCCACCCCGTTAAAAAATATATCACTTCTTTATTTTCGTTAGACGAGGTATGTAAGACCTTCTCCTCTTTTTATGTTTTTCTTTAGAGCAACATGGCTATTATAAGAGAAATCGAATAGAATAGGTAATAAAAAGATAAATGCGCGAGCCGGGGTTTGAACCCGGGTCGCAGCCTTGGCAAGGCTGCATACTAACCACTATACTACTCGCGCTTCACGAGGCAAAGTAAACCCTTTATATATAAAATAATCGGTAGATGGATTTTAGACGTAATATTTTTATATACAAAAAAAGCCAATAGTTTATGCTTAGTGTTGTTTTTTTAATAGTGTTTAGTCTTATTATCATTAGTTTACTCTCTTTTGCTGGCGTTTTTACGCTTGCATTTAATAAAGGATTTTTAAGGAAGATACTTATTACTTTAACTTCCTTTGCTGCAGGCACTTTATTAGCTGTTGCCTTTTTTGATCTTATCCCCGAATCGGTTGAACTTTTAGATGAGCGTGCTTATACTTTTACTCTTGTCGGCATAATACTTTTTTTTGTTCTTGAGCGTATTATCCATTGGCATCATTGTCATGATGAAAATTGTGATATCCACGCTGAACATTACCTTAATCTTGTTGGTGACGGTATTCATAATTTTCTTGATGGAGGCATTATTGCTGCAGCATATCTTGTTGATGTTTCTGTTGGCATTACAACTACGTTAGATCGGAAGAGCGTCGTTGAGGGAAAGAGTGTAGATATCGGTGGTCGGCGTATGATTAAAAAAAAATGGGGGGGGGG
>CAYIBE010000057.1:0-4787 GCA_964361555.1 Candidatus Woesearchaeota archaeon
TTCTATTTCTTTTGCAAGGAACGTATTGTAGATATATTTTATTGGATCTTCTTTCTTTTGTTTTGCCTCTTTTTCAAGATCAGCTATTGTTTTCATTTGCCATTTTATTCTTCCTTCACTATCACGTATGGGATTATCAATGCCTCCTTCAGGTACTGGTAACTCTTGATTTCGTGCAAGCGCTTGTAGTTGTCCTGTTCTTTTATCTACTACATAGAGAGGAGCACGTTCTGGTTCTTCTTTATACTGTGTAAATTTTTCTTCTTTGAATTTTTCAAATATTGGTCGAGGAAATTCCTGTGCATGAAAGACGATAGGACCTCCTCCAGCTGTGTCTGCGGCAAAATCGATTGCTTTTTTTATTTCATCTAAAGCTGCTCGTGATTGCTCTGGAGAAAATCCTTCTCTTCCCATACCGGAAATTACTACGTTCGGTGTTGCATGTGTTGATAATTCTACTTCATTTATCTTCGCTAATTGTCGTATTGCTTCCCGTTCTGGTCTTGAAATTGATTCTGGAGTCCAGCCTACTGGGCTACTTCGTGACCCTTTTCCCTGACCCATAAAACCAAGCTCGACTTTTGATGCTCCCACGAAGATATTTCCTCGCAGCCCTTGGAGTGGATCGCCAATTCCATGAGAGATTCCTATACGTTGAGGATTGATATTAATAACATCCTTCCCCTTACTTCTGTCCATTGCGTGCCAATAATCTGTATTCCAGTAACTTTCTTCCATTTGTTTACCTATGATACTTCTCTTGAGAAGGAGCTTCTTCGTTCCTTTTTAACTTTTTTCTTTCCTCTTCAGTGAAACGTTCTGCGGAAAAATCACGTTGTTCTCTGTGATATCGCTCTTCTTGTAGTGTATATTTCATATGGGTTTTTTCTAATCCGTATGTATCTATTTGTATTTTTTCCTTTTGCTCTTTGTTTTCTGGTGTTTCTGCTACTCTTACCTCTAATGCTTCTTCTTGACTTTGTTCAGGAAGGCGTGCTTGAATGGGCTGATTCACACTTTTTTCAATTGTTTGTTGTTCTTCTTTTATTTCTTCAAGGAAATGTGCCCATTCGTATTTTTTTTCTTCATCAGGTTCTTCTTCTCTCAATGATTCAAGAAGTGTTATTTTTTGCTGCGGTGTTAGATCTTTCAATACTTGGTTGATATTTTCCATTACGGTGTGAGCATGCCATGCGTTTTCTTATATATATCATATAGAATAAATGCATGTTGTTTTGCAATATCTTTTGCTGCGGTCAGTTCTATTTTTTCTTTACTTGAAGTTAATACTGGTTTTCCTTCTGTGGTTCTTTTTGAAAATATGCCAGGAATTCCTTTAAAGATTGAAGCAAATGGTGTAAAGATTGTGCCTGCTTGGTTTTTCTTTGGTGGTTCTTTCTGTTCTTCAGCTTCTCCTGCTTCTTTGAGATACTTCTGTAATTCATCTCCTAACGCGTTCAATGATTCGCTTAGCGATGGAACAAGATCACCTACCTCTTCGAATGATTCTTTGTCTTTTGCTGCCTGATATTCTTTTATTTCTTCATCTGTTAATGCATATGCGAGTATTTTAATTTCTGTTCTTCCTGTATGAATTGGTCCTCGCTGATATTCTTTTTGAAATGCCATCTGCGGTAGAGCAATATGGTGAAATTTAACGATCACACAGGGAAAATATTTATGAAATTCGAAGGATTCCTCATATCCTTCTTCTGTTGTCAGATTATACGAATTTCCTACTGCCATAATTTCAAGATCTGTTTCTGATGTTTCAAAGGTGCTTCCCACGTAAGGACGATTTGCTGTTGAGGCTGATTGTAATTGACGAACTGATTGTAAGTATGGTTTTACCCAATTGATATAGAGTTTAATATTATTAAAATGCATTCGTAAATATTTTAAGATGAAATTTTTTCTGTCTCTGATTTCTTTTTCTGTTTTTTCTCTCCATACGAGAAACTGGAAGAGTTTTCTCTCAACTACTTCGCGAACTTTTCTATTAATTCCTTGCCCTTTTAGTTTATCTACTTCTTTCCTGATATTATTTTTATCTTTTGGATTAATAAGAAAAAATAAATCTGGGAGTGTTGCAAACCCTACTTGGGATGCTAAACCATAAACAGAAGCAGGATTTTTTGTTCCGCCTTCTACTAAATCTATCCAGATTCCCTTAAGTGCTGTTGATGCATCTCTCTCTCCTTTTGTGTATCCATCATAATAGTCTAGTCGTTCATCAATAATTCTTAATTCTCGTATGATTTGAAAGGTATCTTTAATCATTTTTCCGATCGTTGCCATATACTGCGACACCTTATCTTGCTGAATTCCTTTTCTCTGTTCCTGACTCCCCCATAACGATGACGCTTCTCCTGCTGCGTATAAGTCTTTGATCTTGAGTATTTTTTTATATCCTAAACCAAAGGCATTTGTTGATTTTAAAAAGTTAAGAACCCAGTAGTAGTGCACTTCTACACCTGATTGCATTGATTCGATAATAAGATTACATCCGTCAGGACCACATTTGCTCCCTGCACTTCCTTTCTTTATGATATCTTCTGCTTTCTTTGGCTTTTCTTCTAGCTCTTGTTCTGTTCTAAAGAAATGTGAAAACCACCTTTTTTTCTCTTCCATTTTACCAGTGTATTTAAATAGAATATGCTATATAAATGTTTTTAATGAAACAACTGTTTTTGTGGTCTTTACTGCTGATTTTGCTTGATCAAGTGACGAAATACTTCTTTGTACAAACGATAAATTATGGGGCTGCTTTTGGTCTTTTTCAGGGTGGACGGTGGGTGTTTATTGTTATTAGTATTTTTGTTCTTTTATTTCTTCTTTTTTATCAACATCATGTAAAGACGTGGGGGGTTTATGGTATGATTTTCCTTTTTTCTGGTCTTGTTGGCAATCTTATTGATCGTCTTTTTTTAGGTTACGTACGTGACTTTATTGATGTTGGATTTTGGCCTGTTTTTAATCTTGCTGATACTTATGCAACTATCGGTGTAATAATCTTAATTTTTTATTTTTGGAGGAAATAGAGAATTCTTCTTGAGTAGTTGCAAAAACTTATATTATATGCTATCTTGCTGTTACATATGTTATTTAAGAATAAACGCCGTGTTATTATTTTTTTAAGCTGCCTTTTACTCTTACTTCTTTATGTGACAAGAAATGTGTCTATACTAATACCTTTTTCTCTTGCCCTTATTGCTCTCTTTCTCTTTTCGTATATTGACCGCGCTTTTCATTTCAATTTTCCAGAAGTATATTATGTGTATATCTTTGCTATTTTTGTTTTAGGAACTATTATCGGTCCTGGTGATCCTCCTTTTGGTTTGTATTATCGAGACATTTTTTTTGATAAGGTTCTTCACTTTTTAAATCCTATTCTTATGTGTGCTATCTTGTTCTATACTCTTGATCGATTACAGATTAGTTTGAAATGGAAATTAATTATGACTGTTGGACTCGTTTTTGGTATTCTTGGTTTGTGGGAGATCGGTGAATATCTTTCTGACGTGTGGCTTGGTACATTAAATCAGGGCGTGTATGTCTATGATGTTGTCACACAATTAAAGGCGCAACAATTGAGTGATCCTATAACTGATACGATGAGGGATTTAATTTTTGGTTTGCTTGGGAGTATTACTTTTGTTGCTTATAAAATAACTGAATTTCATTTTACTAAATTGACCAAGACAAAAAAAGGAATGAGAAGTTAATACCCTTCTGACATTTTTAGAAAAATTTTTACTTTACGGTTCTTACTCTTCTTGATTTTGGAACGCAATTAATGATTCTGTGTTCTTTATATATTCCTGAACCAAGAAAATCTTTTTTGTATTTGATAAGAACTATGCCTTTAAATTCTTTTGTTGTTGGTATATCTTTTCCTTGTAGCCAGTCTGTCGGATCTTCGAGTTCGAGAATGTTTTCAGTACACTCTGAACCTATTACTTGTGACCCTTCTATTGATAAACGTATTCCTGATCCTTCTCTTGTTGCGAAATATAATCCTATGGTGTTGATGTTGAGTTTTTCTAATGACGTTTTATCTATTTCTTTTGAGCTTATGTAGATCTTGTCTTTTTTTTCTAAAAAAATGTAATCGAGTTGCCCTTGAAAGCCGAATTGTTTATTGAGAATTTTATGAAATTCTTTTATTTTTTTCTTATTCCATCGTTCGTACGTGGGAGAATTCTTCATCAATATATTTAAATATGCGTAATTAAATACGTTTCGTATGGTTGATTTTTTAACGATTGGTGGCGTGCTTCTTGTCTTTTTGATCTTGATTTCTCCGCTTGTCGCAATCATCTTAGAAGAGATTTATGCACGAAAAAATAAATAGCAAGGTTTTTAAAAACGGGTTTACTTCTTTTTGTCATGGTGCAGGGACCAAAGTCAGTGGGCATTATTCTCGATGGAAATCGACGTTTTGCACAACGGCTTATGTTAAATCCGTTTAAAGGCCATGAATTTGGTGCAGAAAAAGTACGAAAGCTTGTTTATTGGTGCCGTGATGCAGGTATTACTGAATTAACCTTATTTGCTTTTTCTCTTGATAACTTCCATAGGCCAAAAAAAGAATTTGATTATTTGATTGATTTATTTACGAAAGAGTTTACTGCTCTTCTTGATGAAAAAGAAGTTTATGATCATCAGTTAAAAATTAATTTTATTGGACGTATTGATCTTTTTCCTGAAAAAGTTGTTAAGATTATGCGATTATTAATGGAGAGAACGAAAAATCATGATAAATTTATTCTGAATTTTGCTATGGC
>CAYIBE010000058.1:0-4756 GCA_964361555.1 Candidatus Woesearchaeota archaeon
TGATTGATTTACGTACAGTTAGTCCTCTTGATGTCTCAACGATTATCTCTTCTGTTAAAAAAACAGGGAGAGCAATTGTTGTTCAGGAAGCTCAAAGAACGTTAGGATTAGCGTCTGAAATTATTGCACTTATTAACGATAAAGCGCTTTTAAGTCTTGAAGCTCCTGTTGAACGCATTACTGGTTTTGACACGGTCGTGCCTTTAGCAAAATTAGAAGACTATTATAGTCCTTCTACAGAACGTATTATTTATGGTATCAATAAGGTTTTAAAGATTTAAACATCAATGAGGTGCATGGGATTGGAACAAAAAGTACGCATTATTCCTCATCGGGTAGATAGTGCTGCATTTAGCCTCTCTCTTGATCGAGCGTTATTAAAGGTGATGAATGCAAAAGTACAACGTAACGAATATGTTGATCCAGTTTTACGAACATATCAATTTTAACGACCCGCTGTCGTTATG
Source organism: Candidatus Woesearchaeota archaeon (assembly GCA_964361555.1). Classification (GTDB taxonomy): domain Archaea; phylum Nanobdellota; class Nanobdellia; order SCGC-AAA011-G17; family JACPIM01; genus CAYIBE01. The sequence continues at coordinate 468 of CAYIBE010000058.1, forward strand.
GGATTTAATCAAAAGGTTGATGGACGTTTTAATGAAGAGCTTGCGAATACTCTAGGAGTTGATTTAACTGTTCGTGATACTGGTGGCGGGCATATGTATTTTAGTCCTCATGATATCCACTTTGCCTTTATTGCGTCCCGCTCTCTTTTTAGAAAAAATCTTATAGAACGGTATCACGCTGTTAATTCCATTATTCTTAATGCATTACGTGATTCTGGGTATAATGCTGTTTTTGGCAGAACATCTATTAGACTTGATATGCACACTCATGAAAAACTTCTTGTAGGCACTGCGCAGCGTTTAGCATCTCATACTTTTTTACAACATGGAGCAATTCTTATTACGCCTTATACTTCGGAGATTTTTGCATTACTTATGGCGCGAGAGGATGAGATACATAAATGGAACGATCATGTTGTTAGTCTCGGTGAATTGGGTGTTTCTTTCTATCAACAGTTGCCTCAACGCATTGCTTCTTCTTTTCAGAATTCTTATCGTTCTGAATTAACAACATATGAGCTTGCTCATGCTCATCAATTATATTCTGATGTTTACTCTCGCAAGGATAAGATTTATTCTGGTACAAAACATGGAGATATCTGTTTAATTGCAGAAGAACTTTCTACGAAAGATATTGAGCAAGAGGTTGCACTTTAATGGCTTATGAGTTTCTATTTCCAGATGTTGGCGAAGGCATTACTGAAGGAGAGATCGTGAAATGGCGCGTGAAAGAAGGGGATATGGTCAAGGAAAATGACATCCTCGTTCATATTGAAACAGATAAAGCCGTTGTTGAGATTCCCAGTCCTAAAACAGGAAAAATATTGAAATTACAGTTTAAGGAAGGAGAAACTATCCATGTTGGACAGGTTCTTGTTACTATTGATGATGGTTCTGTTACAAAAAAAACGATGAAAACTAAAGAATTTCCTATACAGAAAAAAGCGTCTGTATCTGTTGTTGGGGAACTTGAGGAAGCGGAAGATGATGTTTATGAAAAACCGAAAATTTGTATTCCAGGACAACCGTGCGATGAAGAAGAACCATCTTTGTCAACATCTCAGCGAACTAAGGTTCTTGCTGTTCCACGAGTACGCAGTCTTGCACAAAAACTTGGTGTTGATATTGCTGCTATTTCTGGTACTGGTGAAGGTGGACAAATTACGGACGATGACGTCATTGCTTTTTCTCAGAAAGGTGATAGAACGATAGAGAAAAAAACTCCCTTTGTGAAAGTTGCAAAAAAATATGATATGTGGGGGTATGTGGATCATGTGCCGTTGAAAGGTGTACGAAAAACTATTGCGAGAAATATGATTCAATCATTTCAGAATACTGCTCCTGTTACTGCTATGATTGATATTGATGTTACGTTATTATGGGATGTGCGAGAACAGGAGAAGAAAAAGGCACGTAAACATGGTATATCACTTACCTTCTTTCCTTATATTATTCGTGCTGTTATTGAGAGCTTAAAGAAACATCCCTTTCTTAATTCGGAAATGCATGATGATGAAATTATTTTGAAGAAATATTATAATATTGGTATTGCTGTTGATACTGACGTAGGACTTATGGTTCCTGTTATTAAACGGGCAGAAATTAAGAGCTTATATGATCTTGCTCAGGAAATTGTTACGTTAGCTGAGAAAGCACGTGCACGAACGTTGGATATTATGGATTTTAAAGGAGGGAGCTTTACTATTACGAATTATGGCAGCATAGGAACTACTTACGGAACGCCCATTCTTAATCCTCCAGAAGCTGCTATTTTAGGGCTCGGAAAAATATTTGATCGCGCTACTTTGAATAATACTGTTGTGGAAAACAGAAAAATTCTCCCTGTAAGTTTAACGTTTGATCATCGCATTCTTGACGGGGCTGAAGCTGCTCGTTTTTTGAATGAGCTTAAGGATTACTTAGAGAATCCTGAGAAAATTGCTTTTGAAGGAGATACTCACTAGGAAGATAAGGTCTTGTGAGACTAGAATCATTGAAGATGGTTTTTAAACTGTTAACAATTATTGGTTCGATATACAGTCTTTGTGCATGTATCCATTGTATTGCATCTTCATCTTCATTGATAAGCGCACTTAACTCGTGATTACTGAATCCTATTTGATGATCATCTGCTTCGTAAATTAAACTTGCTTGATGGGCTGTTATTGTTTTTACCTTACATTGAAATCTAGAGAAGTGCCGCTCGCTCTTCCTTGCTTTGCGTAACTTATTATAACGTTGCCGTACTACATAAGGAGGCATTCCTAAAAAATAAGCTACATCTGAGGCAGATAACTGCGATTCAAATCCCCGCGTTATCCATATTGATTGCCGCGAGGAAATTCTTTTTCTTGGGTTTTCATATTTGTTCATACTGCTCAATCCTACTCTGTGTAATACCCTTCCTACTTCTGAGAATACTAACCCTGTTTTTTCACTTATTTTCCTATATGATAACTTTTCTTGTTTTTCCCTTGCTTCACAATAGACATCAAACAAACGCACTAATGTACTGAAATCATATGTGGTATGTGGAAATAATCTTTTATAAGTTGCTGCTTTTTGATAGGCTTCTGAGCTGTTTAATGCTTTTTTTATTATCATCTCTTCTAACGTTTCAATAATCTTTTCTTGTGCCTTTTGTTTCTTATATTTCTCTCTTCTTGTTCTGCTTGCACTTTTCCATGTAAGATGCTGTCCTGTCCTCTGTAAGTATGAATACCCTGCCTGCCTTGTTCTTAGACCGAGTGCTGAAGCGATCGTTTTTTGGATTGCACCTTGCTTTGTTAAGTTGTCTGCGGCATCGTTTCTCTCTTTTTCTATTCCAAGAGCAATTTTTTGATTTAATGTCCCCCTTACCATTGTTTTTCCATGCTATCTTCTGAACGGTGAATTTATAAATATTCCGTGCTTTCTTTTTTCTGAAAGATGGTGAATCTCGACAATTTCTTTAAGCCACAACGTATTGTTATTATAGGTGTTTCTCGAGACTCCCATAAAGTAGGACATGTTCTCTTTGCGAATCTTTTGGAAAGTAATTATTCTGGTAAGGTTTTTATTGTAAATAAAAATGCTGAGGAAATTCGTGGACATGTTTCTTATCCTTCTGTTCTTGATGTTCCCGAATTACCGGACCTTGCTATTGTGGCTGTTCCCGCTTCTTCTGTTTTAGAAGTAGTGACGCAATGCGGAAAGAAAGGCATTAAAGATCTTCTTATCGTTACTTCTGGATTTGGCGAGATTGGAAATACTAAACTAGAAGAACAACTTAAAACACTTATTCAAAAAAATAAAATGAGAATGATCGGTCCAAACTGCCTGGGAATTTTTGATGGACATTCAGGAATGGATGCTCTTTTTTTACCACGTTCGCGATTAAAGCGACCAAAAGGCGGAGGTATTAGCCTTGTTTGTCAAAGTGGTGCTGTTGGGAGCGCTCTTCTTGACTTAGCAACTCGGCGAGGGCATCGATTTGCCAAATTTATTAGTTATGGAAATGCGACTTCTCTTGATGAAACAGATATTATCGAGTATTTGTCACATGATTCCTCTACTAAGGTTATTTGTTTGTATGTTGAGGCTGTGAAAGATGGAAAAAAATTTCTGCAGATTATGAAGAATGTTACTACGAGAAAACCTGTTATTGCTATTAAAGGGGGCATTACTGAAGAAGGAAGTAAAGCTGCATTAAGTCATACTGGTAGTCTAGCCGGAGACGCGGCTGTTTATTTTGGAGTGTTTAAACAAACTGGCGTTATTTATGCAGAGTTTCTCCATGATTTACTGAATTACGCAAGTATTTTTGAACATTCTTTACCACCAAAAGGGAATAGAGTACAAATTATTACGAATGGTGGCGGTTATGGTATTTTAAGTACGGATGCTATCTCTCTTACGAAAAATTTACGTTTAGCAACGTTTAGTAAGAAAACGTATACGATTCTTAAGAAAAAATTTCCACCTCTTCTTTCACTTAGTAATCCTTTAGATTTGGTTGGGGATGCGACGACAGAACGCTATCAGATTGCTCTTGATGCTTGCATGAATGATAAATCTATTGATATTATTCTTCTCATTGCTCTTTATCAGACACCACTTGTTACTCCGGATCTCGTTGATGTTATTACTAATGCTTATCTTCTTAAGAAAAAACCGCTTATTGTAGTGAGCACAGGAGGTGCATTTACTGAGCACCTTATTGCAACATTAGAACAACATGGTGTTGTTACGTTTATTTTTCCTGAAGAAGCTGTTCGTGCGCTTAGCGCGTTTGTTTCGTATTATCTTCA
>CAYIBE010000059.1:0-4744 GCA_964361555.1 Candidatus Woesearchaeota archaeon
GACGTGTGCTCTTCCGATCTCGGCGTGGGTTAATTCTATCCTACAAGACTTCTCATTCCTTTTATTTGTGGCGTTATTATCATAGCCTCTCTTGCTTCAATAACGAGATGTTCGAATGGCGTGTACTCTCTTTTTATCCAGTATCGTGGGAATTTTATTTTTGATGCAATGAGCTCTGCAGTTCCTAGATCGAATTCTCCTCGAATTTCATCTATATTATCAAGATATCCGAGAAATTGACCAATTTGTTTTTGATTTCTGAGAATTCCTCTATACATGCTTCCTTCTAATCCTACCGTGTACTTCATTCCGGTCACGGCACAATATTCTGATGGAAGAATTCCTTTTTTTGGAGATATTCTCTCTGCTATGATGCGCATTCTTCTTTTTTTCTTTATCGTTCCATTTATAAATTTTACTTTCTTTCATTTTTTATGGCTGTTATCATTGTTACAGGAACTCCCGGTGCGGGAAAGAGTACGATAGCTCGACTTATTGCTTCTTATTTTCATTTTACGTATATTGATGTGCTTGCTCTTATTAAAAAAAATAAACTATATGATTCTTATGATAGGTTATTGAAAAGTTACGTTGTTGATGTTGAAAAACTGAATCGTTTTCTCATTTCACTTATAAAGAAAGAAAAAAATATTGTTCTTGATTCTCATCTTGCTCATTATTTAGATAGGAAATATGTTGATCTTTGTATTGTTGTTACATGCAACCCTGCTGTTTTACGAAAACGATTTGAGAAACGACGTTATTCTCGAGAAAAAATACAAGAAAATATTGACGCGGAATTGTTTGGCGTGTGTCTTTATGAGGCACAGGAGAAGGGACATCATGTTTTTGAGGTTGATACAACGAAACGTTTGAATAAATCGATATTTTTTAAAAAATTGAGTCGATTAATGAAATAAACATAATCTTTAATAAATGTGACTTCTTTCTTTTGATTATGATTGATATTGTTGCTTTTGATATTAAAGAAGTTATTTTAGGATTTTCTCGTGTCTACACTTTTAAGGATGTTATGATTGTTGTTGGCGGCGATGATAAAAAAAATAGGGCTGCTGTTGAAAATAAAGATGTCGATATTCTTCTTTCTCCTGAAAAAACACGAAAAAAAGATTTTATGTCGTATCGTGACTCTGGCTTGAACCAGGTGCTTTGTACTCTTGCTTCTAAAAACCATATAGCTATTGGCTTTTCCTTTCATGATGTTCTTGTGAGTGATGATCGAAAATCTCTTTTAGGGAAGATGATGCAGAATGTTCGTTTATGTCGTAAGTATACGGTCTCCATGGTTCTTTTGTCTGGAGCAACGCAAGAATTAGAGATGCGTGCCCCTAAGGATCTTGTTAGTTTTGGCATTTCCTTAGGCATGACACCTGAAGAAGCAAAATGTGCGCTTTGTTTTGAAAAGAAAAAGATTAAATAGGCTTTTTACTTTTGTATTCGAGAGGTGAAGCAACGTTTATTTATTCAGCCATTTTTGAACGTGGTGAAGCACATTTGGACTAGTTTGTTTATTGTTGGTGTACTTCTTCTTGTTAGTTTCTTACTCCGATTGGAAACTCCTAGCGGATTTGTTGTTAAGGAAGATTCTGTTATTACTCCTGAAGTGCAGGAAGAAGCGTATTATGAAGGAGAAGTTCACGTTCTTGTTCAATTAAAAGATGTTGATGATGAATTTTTTCTTTATGATAATCAAGAAGCAGATGTTGAAGAGGTAAAAGATTTTATCCAGTCTGATTTTGTTGAAAAACATGATTTTGAGAGTATTGATGCATTTGCCGGAACAATTACTGATGAGGGATTGAAGAAATTAGAGCATCATCCTAATGTAGAATCTGTTCAGTTGGATCATGTTTTTTCGTTAGAGTTACAGGATTCTGTTCCTTTGGTGAATGCTAGTCGATTACATCAGACAAGTACTAATATTACTGGTTCTGGTATTGGCGTGTGTGTTTTAGATACGGGAGTGAATTATAATCATGTTAAGTTAAGTGATAATTACGTTACTGGATATGATTATGTGAATAGCGATTCAGATCCTCTTGATGATCATGGACACGGAACACATGTCTCTGGTATTGTGGAAGGTGTTGCTCCGGGAGTTAAGCTTATTCATATCAAGGTTTTGAATGGTGCTGGTAGTGGCAGCGAGAGTGATATTGTTGCGGGAATTAATTGGTGTATTACTAATAAAAACACTTATGCAATTAAAGCGATTACAATGAGCCTTGGTGCAGGACTTTATAGTAGTTATTGTGATTCGAGCTATCCTGTTCTTGCTTCTGCTGTCAATAACGCTGTCAATAATAGCATTCTGGTTATTGCTAGTTCAGGAAATGATGGAAGCACGACAAGTATTAGTTCTCCTGGATGTATTCAAAATGTGACGAGTGTTGGCGCTACGGATAAAAATGATGCTTTGGCTAGTTATGGCAATAGAAATTCACTTGTTGATCTTGTTGCTCCTGGTAGTTCTATTAATTCTACTTCATCTTCTGGTGGATATACGACGTTAAGTGGTACGAGTATGAGTGCGCCTCATGTTGCTGGTGCTGTTGTTTTAATACAACAATTTTCTTTTATGAATAATGGAACTTACTTGACTCCTCTCGATGTTGAGAGTCTTTTTAAGAATAATGCTGTTGATGTTAGTGGATATAAACGTATTAATGTATATGCAGCTGTGACAAAGCTAGATGCTACACTACCTTCGCTTCTCATGTATTCACCAAAAAGTCAATCTTATCCTGAAGGAAATATTACTTTGAACTATTCTGCTTCTGATATCTTTTTAGAACGCGTGTACTATACCATTAATGGAACAAATATTACTGTTACTAATACTACTGTTCTTAATGTTGAAGGAGGAAGTCACACTTTACGCCTTTCTGCTCTTGATGGAAATAATAATATGAACTCTACGAGTGTTACTTTTCAGGTTGGATTACCTACCGTGACGCAATATTCTCCTCCACATAATTATAATTTTCTCAATACGTCTCTTTTGTTTAATTGTTCTCTCTCGAGTGCTGCGGGCATTGTTAATCTTAGTTTGTATCATAATCTTAGTGGTATATTCTCTATTAATCAAACGCAATTACTTAATGGAACTGATGGGCAGTATTCGTTTTCTTTGAATGCTTCATCGAATACGAGTCTTTTATGGAATTGTTTAGGATATGATGTCAATGGAGAACTTGATTGGGGAGAAAATAGGACGGTGCGTGTTCAACGTAATACTGCTCCTGTTATTCAAACGTATTCACCAAATATTACGAATATTACTCTTTTCGAACCGCTTGCTCAGAACTTTTCTTTGATTGTTAATGATTCTGAGAATGATGCTGTTTCTGTTCAGTGGATTGTTGGTGGTAGTGTGCAAACATCTTCTTTAAATTATAGTCTTGGTGGAAATTATACGAGTGCGGGTACTTATATTGTGTTTGTTACTGCGGGAGATGATTATTTTGCTAACACTTCTTTTTCATGGAACTTGACGATTCTTAATACGGAATATTGTGGTGATGGAGTGAAGAATAGTACAGAACAATGCGAGGGAAGTGACTTTGGTGGAAAGTCGTGTGCGAGTTATGGATATACGAAGGGAACATTAAGTTGTAGTTCTTGTATTATTTCTTCTTCTGGCTGTAGTAATTCGAGTTCTTCCGGCGGTTCTAGTGGCGGTGGTGGCGGGGGTGGAGATCAGGGTTCTGTTGAATCTCTTGAAGCATTTTCTGATCTTCAACGACGTGAATTTTCTGATGATGATTTAGGTGAAGAAGTTACTCTTGAAGAGACTGTTCCTTTAGAAGCTTCTTCTGATGAGACAACAACGACAGAAGACGTTGCTTCACCTGTTGTAGAAGAAACGAAAAAAAGAGATTATTCTTGGGTAGGAGGTATTGTCGCTGCTTTGGTTGGTGGCGGGTTATTACTTCTTTTTGTTCGAAGAGAGTGGAGAATTATACGCAATAAGTGATTACTTTAGAGTGGTTAAAATAGAAAGATTTATAAAGATTAGGCTAATACTAAAAGGTATGTCAGAATTATATAATCAAGCTGCAGAAAGACTTTGGGAAAAAATTGAATTCGGAAGAGAAGGATTCAAAATGGACTGTTTAGATGACAAGCTAGTTTTTCCATGGGATCAATTCTGTAAAGCTAATCCAGATGCAAAAAAACTAGCTATTGAAGTAGACTCCGAATTAAATTGTGAACTTTCTGAAGCTCAATGTTCTTGGGCTGTGATGATGGCTTATAGAAATATTGATATGAATCAATACAATGCGAATAATTTTACATCATTAAAACCAAAACAGTAAGTTTTATAAATACTGGTTCCTAGCTACGTTCGACGAGAATAGAGGAAAGAGCTAACAGGCTTTTTTTCTCAAGAAGGTGATTACTATACAATCGTTATTGCCTGTGTTAAAAGAACGAAAACGTTATCTTTTGTATCAAATGGATTCGACAATGAATATGGTTCCTCAACAAGATCTTATTGAACACGAACTTCGTGGCTTTGTTGGTGATCTTGGATTAGCGAAGGCTGGCTTACGCTTTATTTCGCAGAAAAAAAATAGAGGTATTATTCAGGTTAACCATACGTCTGTTGATGATATTAAAACAGGATTAGCGCTTATACGTAAAATGAATAACTCTCCGGTACGAATTACAACAATAAAAGTTTCCGGTGTCGTCAATAAATTAAATAGAGTACTCTCAT
>CAYIBE010000060.1:0-4716 GCA_964361555.1 Candidatus Woesearchaeota archaeon
ATTTGTTTTTAAGAAACCCATTCGCAGCTTTTTTCCTCACCGAAACCCCACTACCAACCAACCGTTCAATCAATCCTCTCTCAAGGGCAATATGATAAACACTACCATCATTCTTCTCAAACTCCTTTATAGTTTCTCTCCGATGCCTCCTAGAAACATATGTCATCAATTCCTCATTCGGCATTTTTCTAATAAACTCAAGATTCCGCCGCTTTCTAGCCGACATTCAAAAACCAACCATTTATTTTAAAAATCAATGTGATTTCAGCTTCCTCACCAAAACTCCACGATCCACCAACTCCCCAATCAATTTTCTTTTGAGAGCAATATTATAAACGCTACGATCTTCTCTCTTAAATTCGCTTGGAGACATATTCGGATAATTCTCAGCAACAAACCCCATAAACTCATCATCATTCATTGTTCTAAGAAACTTAAGATCTCTTCGCGCTCTGTACAAAATTCTCATATCTACTAATTTATCAATCAATCTTCTCTTCCAAGCAGTATGATAAAGACCACCGTCATCCTTCAGAAACTCATTGATTGTTTTTCCTCGATGAAACTTAGCAACATAAGCAATTAATGCTTCACTGTTAATAGCACCGAGATCTCTTCGCGCTCTGTATAAAACTCCACGATCAACTAATCTATCAACCAATCCTCTCTTTTGAACACTATGATAAAGGCTGCCATCATTCTTCTGAAGCTCCTTTATAGTTTTTCCCCGATAGTCCCCAGCAACAAGCTCAATTAACTCCTCATTCGATCTGTTTACAAGAGATCTGTACTGTTCCTGCCAGTTTTGTTTTTCATCCATAATAATCCCCCCACAATATTTTATGATAATCTCTCCTCTAGATAGCGTTGAGCCTCCTCAGGATTCTTCATTTTCTGTAATTGTTCAGAATGATAACGCTTCATCAATTTCTTTGCAATATCAGGATAATCTCTAAAAATGCTTTCATTTTGTCTAATGAACTCTTGAGGATCGTAACCATTGTCGTTACTACGAACAGAAAATGGCCCAATATTCATTTTTGGGATATAAACACGAAGAATCTCACAAAGAGAAGAGGGGCTGTACCCGACACGTTCATTCTTCTTAAGTCGCTTATATGCTTCCGCTCCAATCCTTTGTGTTATACTTTTCATATCCCTATCATTAAGAAGAGGCAACATCTTTTTTAAACCAGTTATTTTTTCACGTATCACAGAAAGACGTTTTGATTGTGTTAATAGATGCTCTAATTGCTGAAGATCATCGTCGGTAATAAACGCAGGATAACGTTCCTGTATTTTTGATTTAAGAGAAGGACTTTCAGCGAGTAGTATTCCAATATACTCATCGAAGCTCACTCTCTTATTGTAAGCTCCAGAATGAATTTTAGCTCCAATAGTTAATTTTTTATAAACGTCCGGATGCTTAGATTTCAACAAATAAAATAATCCTTCTGATTTTCTCATGGTCTACTCGATAAACGAATTGGAATGTTTCTAACAAAGCTATTTAAAAAAGTGATTGATCACTATTAGTAGTAAAAAATTATTCTTTCGCGTTACTGATCTTAGTAACCTTCGCAACCTTATCATCTTCTCGTAACCGTACTAATCTAACACCTTGCGTATTTCGTCCAATACAACTAATACCATTTACATTCATGCGAATAACCTGCCCTTTATCAGTAACGCAAAGAATATCATCTTCAGAACGCACAGCTTTTACACCAACAACTTTCCCATTTTTTTCAGTGACTTTAATATTACGCACTCCTTTTCCGCCACGATTAATCAGACGATATTCTGAAATCTTCGTTCTCTTGCCAAAGCCGTTCTCCGTTACAGTCAGTAAATCTTCATCATCTCGTGCTTCTTCCATCCCCGTAACAATATCATCCATTAACAAAACACCACGTACACCTGTTGCAGTTCTCCCCATTTCACGCACATCACGTTCATGGAACTTTACAGCTCTCCCATTTTTCGTCGCAAGTATAAAATTCATTTCACCATTACTTAATTTTACTTGAATAACTTCATCATCGTCTCTCAGCGTTAACGCAACAATGCCACCCTGACGCGGATTACTAAACTCGCGCAAATGTGTTTTTTTTACCACTCCTTTTTTCGTGCAAAACAAAAGATAGAAATCACCTTCTAAATTTTTAACAGGCAAAACTGTACTTACACTCTCCTGCGCACCTAGTCGTAATAAATTAACGAGATTTGTTCCTTTTGCATATCGTGATGCTTCAGGAACTTTATACGCCTTCAACCAATGAATCTTTCCTTTATTCGTAAACAATAATAGATAATTTAAATTAGATGTAATAAACACAGAGTCAATAACATCTTCTTCTTTTACGGTCGCTCCTTTAACACCAGTTCCACCTCGTTTCTGGCTCTTATACGTCTCTAAAGGAAGCTGTTTGATATATCCATTCTGCGTCACAGTAATAACAACTTGTTCTTCTTCAATTAAATCTTCATCAGTAATAACTTCTTCTCGACCACCATCAATAAAGACTGTTTTTCTTTCATCGCCATATTCTTCCATAATCTCCTGCAAATCTTTTTTGATCATATCATAGATTTTCTGCTCATGCGCTAAAATATCTTTAAGCTCAATAATCAACTTCACAATTTCATTATATTCGCTTGCAATCTTCTGTGTTTCCAAAGACGTAAGGCGCTGTAATTTCATATCAAGAATAGCATTAGCCTGAATTTCACTTAACGCATAGTTTTCTATTAAAAATGATCGAGCCTGTTCAACACTCTGGCTTTGCTTAATTCCGTGAATAACAGAATCAATATGATCTAAAGCAATTTGTAATCCTTCCAAAACATGTGCCCGCTCTTCTGATTTTCGCAAATCGAATTGAGTTCTTTTTGTTAATACATCCTTACGATGTTTAATGAACTCATCAATAATGCCTTTCAAATGTAAAACTTTAGGCTCATTATGAACCAAAGAGAGAAAAATAATTCCAAACGTTGTTTGAAGATTGCTCATCATATACAGTTGATTTAACACAATCTCTGACTGCGCATCTCTTTTCAATTCAAGAACAACTCGTATACCTCGTCTATCGCTCTCATCACGAATGTCAGAGATTCCTTCAACACGTTTATCACGAACAAGATCAGCAATATTCTCAATCAATAAACTTTTATTGACCATATAGGGAATTTCGGTAACAATAATCTTATGTTCTTCAAATTCAACTTTACTTCGTACAATGATCTTTCCCTTCCCAGTGTGATACGCATTCCGTATCCCCTGAGCACCAACAATAATACCCCCGGTAGGAAAATCAGGTCCCTTGACAAATTGCAACAAATCGCCAACCGTACAATCACGATGATCAATAGCATAAATCAAAGCCTGACAAACTTCCCTTAAATTATGGGGCGGAATATTTGTCGCCATACCAACAGCAATACCAGAACTTCCATTAACTAGTAAATTAGGAATTTTAGAAGGGAGAACAGTTGGTTCTTGAGTAGTTCCATCAAAATTGTCAACAAACTGCACAGTTTCTTTATCTATATCAACAAGAAGTTCTTCTGCAATTTTTTTTAGACGACATTCTGTATATCTGTATGCTGCAGCATTATCGCCATCAACGTTCCCAAAATTCCCATGTCCATCAATTAATTTATAGCGTAAATTCCACTCTTGTGCCATTCTTACAAGAGCATCATACACAGAACTATCTCCATGAGGATGATATTTTTTTAATGTTTCTCCAACAACACCAGCACATTTTGAATATTTTTTATTATGTAATAATCCCTCCCTAAACATAGCATACAAAATTCTTCGATGAACAGGTTTTAAACCATCTCGAATATCAGGAATAGCACGTGCTACAATAACGCTCATCGCATAGTCCATATAGGACTGCTTCATTTCTTCTTCAATAAGTCGTGCTTGTATTTCTTCTGGCATATTGGTTTACCTGTACGATATATAATGCTCCATTTTCATCATGAGGATGTCGAATTGCTTCAAACATATCATTTTCTAATCGTGTTGGAAGATCTTCACCAGTAATATACACTGAAAGAGGTTCCTGTCCACACTTTCTCTTCCTAATTTCTCTCATAATAATTTCTTCAATACGTCTCATGTTAAATGTCCAAATTTTTAACTTCTCGTGCAAATTTTGAAATAAAATCTCTTCTTGGTTCTACAAGCTCTCCCATAAGAATAGAAAAAATTTCATCTGCTTTTACACCATCTTCAATAGTCACTTGTTTTAGTTTTCTCGTTTCAGGATCCATTGTTGTATCAAAAAGTTGGTCAGGGTTCATTTCTCCTAATCCCTTATATCGTTGAAGACTTATGCCATCCTTACCTATCTCTCGCAATAAAACTTCAAGCTGAGCATCATTATACACATAATGAATTTTTTTATTCTTCGTTATTTTATACAAAGGAGGCATAGCAATATACAAATAACCATTCTCAATCAGTCGTTTCAGGTGTCGGTAAAAAAAAGTAAGTAAGAGTGTAGAAATATGTGCACCATCACTATCTGCATCAGCAGTAATAATAATCTTATGATAGCGTACTTTTTGAATGTCAAACTCATCGCCAATACCTGCACCAATAGCAGTAATCATGCTTGTGATCTCTTTATTTGCAAAAATTTTATCTAATCGTGCCTTCTCCACATTCAAGACTTTTCCACGTAAAGGTAAGACTGC
>CAYIBE010000061.1:0-4601 GCA_964361555.1 Candidatus Woesearchaeota archaeon
AATGATCCTGTTTTCATTGTCTCTTACCGGAATTGCTATTTCTGATTTTGATCGTGGATCGCAAACAATATGTCCTGGAAATTTGTGGACGTCTTTGACAATTATCGGTTCCTCTTTTTTTACTGATGTTCCGCATACTCCTTGATATCCTATATTAGCGCAGGCTGTTGTTCCTTGATAAGGTCCTATAACGAGTTCGTCCTCTTCTGCAAAATAAAACCCGCACCAGAAGTAGTAAGGAATGGTATTTTTTAATACTGCGGCGATAGTTGCCATTCGTGGAATGATGCCTTTTGTTGTTTCTAAGCGTTCCTTTATCTCCTTTATGGCTTTTTTGTATAGTTCTTCTTTATTGACTATATGAATCCCCCCCAACAATCGTTAAGTTTTTCTCCCATATAAATGTTTCTGTCGACTTTTGCTTTTTGTGCTAAAGACAATAATCTTTATATATCTACTTTCTTCTTCTTGTTTTATGAAGATAGAGGTGACCAAAACAGTTTCTCAGAACACGACGTTCTTTGTTTTTGAGTCTGGCGTCAAAGATCTTGTTCAGCATTGTGATGTTCTTCAAGAGTATTTTTCTTTGCGGGATTTTCTCGGTAAAAAAGATGCATTGAAAGATTTTCTATGGAAACGTAAGCGTATTCTTCTTGTTGGATTGGGGAAAGAACGTGAGTTTAATATTCATTTTTTTCGCGATAAAGTTGCTGAAATTTCTCGCTGGTGGAGACGTAGCTCTGCTGATTTTGAAATTTATTTGGATAACCTTAATGTTTCTCAGGATCTTGGTCAGGCAGTTGCTGAAGGAATTCATCTCGGATTGTATACGTATTCGTTTAAGACTGAAGATAAAGAACGACAGAAACATATTACTACCGTGCGTCTTATTACGAAAAAAAATGTTGCTCAAGGTATTACGAAAGGAACAATTCTTTCCGAATCTATTAATCTTACGCGTTATCTTGTGAATAGTTATTCTCGTTTTATGACTCCTGAACGTTTTGCGCAAGAAGTTCTTACTGTTGCTCGAGCATGTAAACTTTCCTGTAAAGTGTTTACTAAAAAAGATATTCAAAAACTTGGTATGAATGCGCTTCTTGCTGTTTCTGAAGGAAGTAATAAAGAACCACGATTTATTTCTCTTGAATATAAAGGAGGAGGAAAAGAAACTATCGTTCTTATTGGTAAAGGCATTACGTTTGATTCTGGTGGCATCGGCATTAAGACTGCTGTTTCTATGGCAGATATGAAAACGGATAAGGCAGGCGCGTCTGTTGTTCTTGGTATTATGAAGACTCTTGCTCTTTTGAAACCAAAGTTACATGTTGTTGGATTAATGGCACTTACGGAGAATATGCCTGGTGAAGGGGCGTATAAACCTGGAGATGTGCTTACCACGTACAATGGAAAAACTGTTGAGATTATTCATACTGATGCTGAAGGACGTCTTGTTCTTGCAGATGCACTTGGTTATTCACGTAACTATCGTCCTGATCTTGTTATTGACCTTGCCACGTTAACTGGCGCTTGTATTATTGCTCTTGGAAAGTATCATGCGGGACTTTTTGGCAATGATAAACAACTTCTTGATGATTTATTTGTTTTTGGACAACAAACGAATGAAAAAGTGTGGCCCTTACCTCTTACTGATGAGTATGACGAGATGATTAAAAGTGATGTTGCTGATGTTGCTAATTTAGGTGGATGGGATAGTTATGGCGGTGCGATTACGGCTGCCGCCTTCTTGAAAAAATTTGTTCCTGAAAAGGCGATATGGGCTCATCTTGATATTGCAGGGACGGCTGTTTCTAAGGAAGAAAAAGGCGTTTTGGTGAAAGGAGCAACTGGATTCGGTGTTAAACTTGTTTCCGAGTATCTTTTACATCGTGCACGTTAGTTTTTAAGAAGTTTTTTTAATATATTTTGTACAACTGACGGAGCTGCTGTACCTCTTGTTTGCTTCATAATTTGTCCTACAAGAAAATTGAATGATTTTTCTTCTCCATTTTTATAATCTTGCACTGCTTTTTGATGTTCTTTGATTATTTTTTTTGCTATTTCTTCCAGATCTTTACTTGATGAAACGATTGTTAATTTTTCTTTTGTTATGTATTCTTTCGGCGAGAACATGGTTTGACTTAATTTTTCAAGAACTTTTTGTGCTGTTGTTTCTGTTATTTTGTTTTCCTGAAGGAGTTCAAGCAACTCAATTATGTCTTTTTCTGTAATTTTCCACTCTTCTAACGTTATCTTGTTATAGTTTAAGATTTTTGGAATTTCTCTGACAAACCATCGTGTTGCTAGTTTATGATCTATTTTCTTTGCTACTTTTTCGAAAAGATGCGCAAGATTATGGTCTGCAGTTATCACTTCTGCATCTTCTGGTTTCATTGCATATTCCTGCATAAATCTTTGAATTTTTCTGTCTGCTAGTTCTGGCAGTGTTTTTTTTACTTCTTCTATCTCTTCTTTTGATATGGTTATTTTTGGTAGATTTGCCTCGAAGATATATCCATAATCTTCTTCTGTTTCTTTTGTTCGTGTTGTTGTTGATGTTTGTAGTTCTGGGTCCCATCTTCTTGTTTCTTGTTCTTGTGGAACATGTTTTTTTTGCCTTTCTATTTCGCTTTTCAATGCTTTTTCTATATCCTTTATGGAACCAATATTCTTTATTTCTACTCGTGCGCCTGTTGTTGAGATGTTTGCATCGACTCGTAGTGATGATTCTGATTTTCTGTTGTATGCACCAAGATATTCGAGAACGGTTATTATTTTTCGGAGAAATTCACGGACGTGTTCTGGTGATGTAAATTCCGGTTCCGTGACGATTTCTACTAAGGGCGTTCCCGATCTGTTGTAATCGATTAATACTTGGTTTCCTTCATGAATTAATTTTCCCGGATCTTCTTCCATGTGAATCCTTCTTAGCGTAATGTTTTCGAATATACCTTGTGTGCCTAGCGGAATCTCATATTGCGTAATTTGAAAAGAACTTGGTAAATCTGGATAAAAATATGTTTTTCTGGAGAAATACATTTCTTCGTTGATTTTGAAGTTTAATGCACAGGCTATTTTTAATGCTATTTTGAGTACTGCTTTATTAAAATTCGGCTTTGCTCCAGGTAATCCCAGACAGGTAGGGCAGGTTCTGGTGTTTGGAGTGTCGTTCCCTTTGTTTAGGCACCCACAGAAAATCTTTGTTTTTATTCCTTCTGTTAACTCGACGTGGCATTCTAACCCTATTTTTACCATACTATCTCTAGAGAAATCTGTTCTTAAAAAGGTTTAGTTTTTAACAGGACTATACTGGAATTGGCTGTTCAATTTTTTTGCCGAGCACATTGTTTTTTGTTAACTGCCAATCAAGTCTTACTAAATCTTTTATAAATGTATTATCCATATTTAGCATGTAATAATCAGATTTCCCCACCCTTCTTGTTTTTATTATAATGCCTGATTTAACGAACATATAGAAAAACATTTTTAAGGAGTTATAGCTCACATTACTTTTTTTTGCTATTTCTGTTAACGGAAAATCAAAAAAATGATTTTCTATAAAAAAGTCTACTACTCTTAGTTGAGGAGTGTCTCCAAATTGCATAAGAAAAAATGATTTGTTCTTTTTCGTTTTCATCTTATATCTTATCAACTCCCATATCTTCTTCTTTTTAAATCTTTCTATCATGGCTATAACACTATCATTAATAGCAACTTTTATATACTACTCGTTCATGATGTTCATTACATGCCTGGTTTAGAAAAAGCTCAGATTATGTTTGTTCTTGCCAGAAGAAAAGGAAATTGGGGACAAAAATATGATCGACTAGAACATTTTAAGAGATTTCATCATCTTAAAGAAATAATAAAAGACTTGGAGAAAAAAGAATGGATCCTTGTTAAAAGAAAACAAAACTTTATAGGAATCTCCCTTAATACGCGATATAAAAAAGAAATTATAGAATTTATTGAAAAAGAAATGCCCCACTTGAAAGATATATTGCGCTAAGAAAATGACTGACCGCAACCGCAGGTTGATGTTGCGTGAGGATTTGATACTTTAAATCCTGCTCCTTGTAATGCTTCTACGTAGTCTATTTTTGCGCCGTTCATTAGCTTTAAACTTTCTTCATTCATATATACTTGTACGCCAAGTTGTTCTATTATTTTCTCTTCTTGATGTGGTGATTCGACGAGACTAAAATTGTAACTAAAACCTGCACATCCCCCTTCTGCTATTTCTATTCGTAAACCTTTTTTCGCAGGATATTGTTTCAAAATTTCTTTTAGTTTTTCTGCTGCTTTTGTTGTTAGTGCAATTTCTTTATTATCTGCAAATGATTGGTTTTTTATGAATTCATTGATCTCATGTACTAGAGTTTGTACGCTCTGTTCATTTCCTCCATGTCCCATAATTCCTTGTTCTAAAGTTTCCCATGTGGATACATGACATCCAAAACAGTGTAATCCATGAGTTTGCATGACTTCTGCAGCTCCGGGATACTTACGAATAATCTCTCCCATCGTCATGTCTTTATGAATCTGTTCTTGTATTTGTTCTGTTTTTTGCATTTTCATGTTGTAAAACTATGCCCAACATT
>CAYIBE010000062.1:0-4581 GCA_964361555.1 Candidatus Woesearchaeota archaeon
AACACCACTCGCAAGAAACGAATGGATATGCTGGGTTACCTCCGCCAAGAAACCAGAAACTAGGAGCCATAGAATAGAAAGAACATGTAATGAACTCGTACAAGGAAAACGTAGGCCTTGTTGTTGGCCAGGTTGTCCTCATCGTTAAAAAAATAAGATAGAACTAAATGGGTCAAAGAACAATAAATAAAATGGCAAAACAAAAGATCGTACCGCACTTATGGTTTGACAAAGAAGCAGTGGAAGCAGCAGAGTTTTATACTAAAATCTTTCCAGGTTCAAAAGTAACACACAAATCAGTAATCAAAGATACTCCATCTGGCGATTGTGATATTGTTAGTTTTCAGATTATGAGCTTTGATTTCATGGCTATAAGTGCAGGCCCATACTTCAAGATTAATCCCTCTATTTCTTTCTTTGTAAATTTTGACCCTTCATACAATAAAGACGCCAGAAGAGATATAGAAAGTATATGGGAAAAATTGTCTAAAGACGGAAAGATTTTGATGCCTATCGGAGAGTATTCTTGGAGTAAGCGTTATGGCTGGGTTCAGGATAAATATGGTGGTTCTTGGCAATTAATCTTAACAGATCCAGAAGGAGAAGACAGACCAAAAATTGTTCCTTCTTTATTGTTTGTTGGTGATATGTACTGCAAAGCAGAAGAAGCTGTGAAATTCTATGTTGCCACGTTCAAAAATGCAAAAATAGGAAACATAATGCATTATGGTCCTGGACAAGAACCAAACAAAGAAGGAACTGTTATGTTTTCTGACTTTAAACTTGATGATAGTTGGATTGCTGCAATGGATGGAGGCGGTGATCATAAGTTCAAATTTAATGAGGCAATTTCATTCATAATCAATTGCAAAGATCAAGAAGAAATAGATTATTACTGGAAAAAACTTTCTGCTGTTCCTGAGAGTGAGCAGTGTGGCTGGGTTAAAGATAAATTCGGAATAAGTTGGCAAATTATTCCTAAAAACATGGGCGAGCTTATATCCAAAAATCCAGAAAAGATAACACCTGTGATGTTGAAGATGAAAAAAATTATTATTAAAGATTTGAAGAAAGCTGGAGAAAATGAACAACAAAAAGGAAGAACGGGCATTAGGAGTTAAATTAACTCCCTCCCTTTCAGAATGAAATTCATCGGTAGTAGAACAAGTGTAAATTAGTAATTCACGCTAATCTTCAGATCTTTCCCGTATATTTTTCGTAAATCTTCAAAAAGCGTTTCACTAATAAAAACATGACGGGGAATTTTGCTCTTGCTCATCGATTTTTCAAGGTCAACAAGGGTGCTTTTTTTAATATCAATTAAACTTCCATCTTTGACATTAGCATGAGCAATAGACTTCTCCTGGGCATCGATATCATCAATCAAATAAGCATCATTATCAAATAAGTACAACTCTCCAAATTTGTTATCACCATACTTAAATCGTATGCGAACTCGCTCCAATTCAGCTCCACGTTTACGTTGAATATATTCTAGCATGGCACCAACAAATAAGTTAGCATTTCTTCGTACATTTTCTAATTCCTGTTTCGACAATTTTTTCATATTATAATCTTTCTTCGCCTTCAATACCGATTTCAAAATACCATAAAAGCGTTCAGGAATAATATTTTTTTTACTCAATTCTTGAAATCCCTTTTCAACATTAACAGCCTTAACCTTTTCTAATGCCAAAACATCTCGCGCAACAGCCTGGCAATGGTCATGAATATCCAGAATAGTTTTCGCCTCTGCTTTTTTCTCAATCTGGCTAAAGAGTTTCTTAATACGCTTCATATACTCCTCAGATTCTTTTAACAATTGATCAATCTGCGCTCCAGAAATATTGCTAATCTTACCATGCTCAATATCCTTATAAATCGTAAATAACTTCTCCAAAATATCAACGTATTTCTTCTCAAGCAGTTTTTCTTTTTTAACAAAGATTTCATTGAGTAATTTAATCGTTTCACGATGTGTAGGAGGAGCAATCCCATAAATCATTAATGCTGCCTGTGCAGGATTAAGAACACCAAAATACAAATCCTGACTAACAACACTAATCAAACGATCTTTTGCTAAGGCAATAGATTTTTCACCAACACTCATATGCATATCGATCGCTTCCGGACTTGGTCTAATTCTTCCCATACGTAATAATAATTTCCACGGCATAAACACGCCTTTATCAAAAAGTGGCACTCCATCACGTAACACCGTAAAAATAACAGGAGAAGCATCCTTCACCCATTCCCAAAAATCAGTTAAAATATACACTTGAATATGAAATTGTTTTCGAACCCCAGTAAAATCGGCAGCCTGAAATCCCATCTGGATAATAATAGCTCGTAATTTATCACGTAATTCAAAGCGACTCATCTTCTTAACATCAGTATCATCGACTAAAACAAAAACATCAATATCATTACTCTTCTCTCCTCGAAATAAACTTCCTGCAGCAATGTAACTCACGATATACTTATCAAATTTTTTCAAGACAAAATTACGATGAACATCCGCAATTTTAAGAGCCGCGAGCATTTCTCGGGGATCATAGACAATAGCGGATGCGGAAATAAGTCCGAGAGTTTCATATTTTCCATCATAACACGTTTCAACCAGTTCCGAGTTCAATAACACATCAGGTTTAATATGAGAATCAATCTCCTTAGCTATCTTTTCAACAACATCAAATAAACGATCACGAAGGCTAAATCGATTAACATCCTTACTATCAGAATCATCAACCAGAATAAGGATACGAGTAGACTCTTTATCTTCCTTATCAGCAGGCAAAAGAGAAATGCCAAGAACATATTTATCAAATTTTTTGAGTAATTCTTTCTTAAATTTTTCTAATGTCGATTTGAGTTGATTAAATTTTTCCTTAATCTCCTCAGGAATATGTGGTTCTGAAGGAGTTTTTGTAGTCATAAAGAAAAGGTTTCACGAGAACTTATAAAGGTTTTGATAATCTTTATAAAGGATTATAAAAAATAATTTCTAGCGGGCCGGTGGTCTAGCCTGGTTATGAGATCTTTTTCATTCGTGATAGATCTAACAAATACCGCCCTTACAAGGGGTTTAAGAAAGGCGTTGATCGGAGGTTCAAATCCTCCCCGGCCCATGTTTTCTAAAATAGTAAAAAAGAATAGATAAAAATATAAAAAGGGAATCAAAGCATCAAATAAAATGGGAGCATATAACGCAAATATTGAAGATAAGATCAAAGCGTTGACATCAAGTGCTCCAGAAAAAGAGTCAGATAAATTTTATGACAATCTTAAAGAAGCATACGTTCTTGCAAACACACATTTCAACTACAATAATCTCGATTCAGTCGAAGATAGTTTCAATAGATTAAACGCGAAACTAAGCGCTTATCGGCTCATTATTGAAGCATATCAACATCATACACCTGAAATTTCAGAAGAAGAGATACTGAAAAAGAAGATGGAACTTCTTTGTCAGATATAAGAGTTGAACCAAAGAAATGGGAATTGACAGAGGACTAATTGAAGAAGCGCGAGACATAAAAGAAACAATAAGGAAAATAGAAAGAACCGAAGAAGAAATATGTGATATTGTCAGAACACATCTTAAAGAGTTTCCCTTATTTGACGAATCACACAGCGTTCTCGCTCATAAAATAAGCGACGATAAATTTTGGATAGGCTTTAGGAGCGCTAATCACCGGATACCAGACGGAACAACACATTTTGATATTAACATAGAAAAAAGCAGCTGTTATCTTCTCTACATTGAAGTTGTAGAATCTGAACGAGGAAAAGGACACGGAAAAAAACTCTATCACATCATTGAAGATTTTGCAAAGGCATTGGGATGCCAGAACGTACAGCTTACACCATCAGGATGGACCTCTTCTGGGAGAACAAGAAAGGAATATATGTTATCGCTAGGATATCGCGATAAAGGAGATACGGTAGAAAAAATTCTTTAACATCATATCAGAGAAAACAGCAGCAAAAAAAGATTAATAACATAAATCATACTGCAAACAACACAAAATTTTCGTAATACAAAAATTTGAATATATCCAAGATAAAATGAACCTAAGGTTGCAAGGAGAAAGAAATAGAACACATAAGGACTATGGTAAACGACAAGAAAGAATACAAGAAGATAAAAGAAAATACCAAGAGCAGAATTAGAGACTCCTAGTAAATGACCATACTTGCTTTTTAAAACCGCACTACATGTCATCGTTCTATTAATATCGCAGAACGCTCGTTCAGATGTTTTTCGTTTTTCAATCGCAAAAGCATAGAGAGATAACAAAACTCCTGCGAGTGATAATAAGAGTAATGCGATCATTTATCCACCAAAAGAGAGCGCAAATGATATGAATAAAATTCCTACAAGAAATGCAAAGCTATGAATAAGCATACGCTTTCTATTTTTTTCTTTAGCTATTGCAGGAAGAAGATCTGCAGTAGCAATATAAATAAATCCTCCTGCACTAAGAGCAAGTAAGAAAGGTACGAGCAACGAAAAAAAGACAGAGAAATAAACAGTAGCTAATCCACCAAGAACTGCAGTTAAAGCAGTAAGAAAATTAA
>CAYIBE010000063.1:0-4577 GCA_964361555.1 Candidatus Woesearchaeota archaeon
AATCAATTATAATAGTTGTTGCCAATCCAAAACTCAACAAACCAACAAACAAAAACAAAAACAACGGCACTATTACTTTCCTCATAATAATTTTACGCCCCCCCCCCCCACTTTAAAAACTATTCGGTCACTTCAAATTTGAGAAAAGATAAAAGGTCCTTTACTCTCCTTGAAAGAAATCTTTATAAGGTTTGATTGATTGAAGCAATTATGAAATGTTCAAAATGGTTTTATTTTATTCTGGGGACACTTTACTTTTTACCTTTTGTCTATTATCTTGGGTCTGTAATTATAGATTTTGATATTCCCTCGCATTTTGTGAGACGTTTGACAATGACAATAATTCCGATTATATTGGGAGTTATTTATTTTCTTTTAGGATTTGCAAAACTACAAAAGAATAAATTTAGCGATTGGTCTGTAATTATTGGGCTAATTGGATTTGTCGTAATTTCTGTATTTTTTGCCACTCTTGCTTCTTCGGATAGCGGTTTTGCGGCAATCGGGGCTGCTGCAATTTTTGGATTACCTATAATTACTTTAATGGGCACATCAGTAATATTATTACTAATTGGTTTGTTTGATAAAAAGTAAATATTTAATGAAAAAGAACTGACTAGATATGGCTACAAATTGCCAGACGAAGACAATATAAAAATAAAACTAGAAAAAAAAGATTAAGAAAATAAGTTATTCGTTCTAAGATAGAGGACAAAATGTCCGACATCTTTATAAATTCGAGCCCAAAACTGGGACATAATTTACACAATAACAATTTCTCTTTCTTCTACCGAATTTTTCTCATCCTCTGCTTGTAAAATAACATATCTAAGCACGTTGTAATCAGAGCCTACATTGATAGTCGTTGTTTTACCTATCTTATCTTTTGCTCTTGCATGAGTATGTCCGCAAAAATGATATTCTCCACCTTTGGACTTCAAAACATTTCCTAGCACGTTAGAGCCACTATACGCTTCTATAAAATATTGTTCTGGTGATTCTGGACAACCATTGAGTGTTAATCTGGGAATGGTGTGGCTAAAACTTACTGGTCTCCCGGTAGCCAATTTTATTCTTTCATCAAAGTTTCTAACTAATTCTGTGCAAACCTCTTCATCAATTTTGCCTTCCCAGTTCATATAGATTCTATCTTTCCAAGTTATCTTTTTATCACCAACATTAAAAGTTCCCCTAAGCAAATCTTCCATAGAAACGCCTTTATTAGACTTTAAGAAAGAATAGTCAAAATGTCCATATGTTCCAATAAAGGAATAATTTTTCACATCAAGGTTCTCTTGTTCAAGATAAGCAAATCCATATTCTCTTCCCACATTTGGAAAAATTTCGTTGAGTAATCTCCAACTAGAAACATCTGCGAGTTTACCCCATAGTTCATGGTTTCCCACTATAAAACCAAATGGACATTCGAACTTTCTTTTCAATGTTTCAAATAAAACTCTATGGTTTTGTAACCCAGAAGATAACTCTGCATTATCTCCCCCCAATATAACAGCATCGAAATCTCCTTCAAGCTCAACTATACGATTAAGCTTTCTTCTTGATAAAGGATTATTTTGTTGATAATGTAAGTCAAATAGTACTAAACTTCTCATAAGGATTTAGTAAAGTTCTAATTTAATAACTTATACTTTGGTTCCTTTTTTCAAATCAGCTAAATAAATTATGTCCCACAACTGCCGCTAATTTTATAATAGGGTATTCTTTTTGAAGACCATTACATCTTAACGTAGAGAATTATTCCTCATTCTCTCCCGCTAAGTTTATAAATACTGTTCTTTGTCGTTCTCTTATGGGAGAGCTTAAGCAGATCTTAGCTACAAGTGTTAAAAAAGGAACTTCTCTTGTTATTGATGGCATTGCCTGTTCTGTTTCTAGTGTTCAAATTTCTAAACCTGGAAAACACGGGCACGCAAAGGTACGTATCGAAGCGAGTAGTTTGATTGATCGCAAAAAGAAAATTATTGTTGTTCCTGGACATGATAAACTACAATCTCCTGTTATTGAGAAAAAAACAGCACAAGTTCTTTCTCTTCATGGAGACACTGCTAATGTCATGGATTCAGAAACGTATGAGACGTTTGATTTACCTGTTCCCGAGGAATTGCGCGGAAAACTTACGGAAGGTGTTACTGTTTCCTACTGGATTATTCTCGATCAGCGAGTTATGAAGGAGATTAAGGGATAATATGGTAAAATTTCCTGAGGCTCAAGCACGACTTTTTGGTAATATTTATGTCTGTCGTAATTGTAAGGCTAAAATTAGGAGCAATCCGCAGAAAATCAATCTTGGAAAGCAGAAATGTCGAAGCTGCGGAAAAAAAGTTTTTCGTGCTATTAAGAAGAATCAACAAAAAGCTGGTGCATAACTAATAACGATGGCGAATATTGGTCTTATTTCTGGAATTATCTTTTATGCTCTCGTCCTTATTTACTTTTTTCATACGAGAAAAAAATGGGAAGTTCACGGTGTCCTTGCATTATATCGTACTCAGTTCGGCATTCGTTTCATGGATTCTTTAGCTCGTCGTTTTCCTCGAACACTTCGCTTTCTTGGTTATCTTGGCGTAATTGTTGGGTTTATAGGCATGACTCTTACTTTTGTTATGCTTTTGAAAAGTACGTATGATCTTGCGTTTGTTGAAGGGGCACAATCTGGATTTGCTCCCGTATTGCCAGGCGTTGCTATTCCAGGATTGCCTACCTTATCGTTTTGGCATTGGCTTATTGGTATCTTTTTTTTGGCGGTTGTTCACGAGTTTGCGCATGGTGTATTAGCTCGTGTTCACAAACTTGAAGTTAAAAATTCCGGATTTGGTTTTTTGGGACCAATTTTACTTGCATTTGTCGAACCCGATGAGAAGAAAATTTCAAAAGCGAAAGGGAAAGTTCAGCTTAGTGTTTATGCTGCAGGACCATTTTCTAATTTTCTTTTTGCAGCGTTGTTCCTTCTTATTTCTTTGTTTATTATGCAACCACTATTTGATCATATCTTTGTTCCTTCTGGTATTGAAGTGAATGCGTTTACTTCAGGATATCCTGCTGAACAGTCCGGATTGAGTCTCCCCTTTGTTATTTATTCTGTTAATGGAAAACAGACATTGAATACTGATGAGTTTTTGAATGCAACTGCGGATATCCGTCCATATGAATCCTTTGTGTTAAATACTAACCAAGGAGAATTTACTATTGTGACTACTGAACACCCAAAAGATCCTAGTAGAGGATACATTGGTATTGAAGGTATTCGTGTTAAAACAGAAGTTCAGTCTGGTGTAAGCGAATTTACTCAAAAGAGCGTGCAATGGTTTAGTCTTTTGTTTTTTTGGCTATTCATTTTGAATATTGGCGTTGGTTTATTTAATCTTCTACCTCTTGGACCTGTTGATGGTGGGAGAATGTTTTTCGTTGCCTGTACGTCTATTTTTAAGAATGAAGAGCGAGCGAAAAAAGTATGGAAGGGCGCAATGTACCTTGTTTTGCTTTTAATATTTATTAACTTATTACCGTGGCTTTCTAAATTATTGACTTTTCTTACAGGGTTTTTTTTGAAATAACCTTTATATAGCTCTGTTCTTTTTGATATTTTTATGTACGTTGATGTTCATGCTCACTTGGACCATGTTCGCTATGGTGATGATTTAGATACTGTTATAGAAAACTGCCGGAAAAATAAAGTTACTGTCATTACGTGCGGTGTTAATAAGGAATCTAATCGGTACGTTTTGGAAATTGCTAATCGCTATCCTGATGTTGTTAAAGCTGCTTTAGGCATGTATCCTTTTGATGTTATTGGTTTACAGAGAGATGAGAGTTATTCTGGAAAGATACCCGATATATTTGATGTTGATAAAGAAATTGAGTTTATTAAAAAGAATAAAGAGAATATTGTCGGTATCTCTGAAGTTGGTCTTGATAAATCTGTTGTAGATCATCAGATTGAAAAACAAAAAGAGGTGTTTATGAAAATTATTGAACTTAGTGAGAAAATAAAAAAACCGCTTATTGTTCACTCTCGGAAGGCTGAATTGGAGTGTATTGAACTCTTAGAAACCTGCAAGCATAAACATATTGTTATGCATTTTTTCTCTGGCAATTTCAAACTGGTAAAACGCATTGAAGATAATGGGTGGATGTTCAGTATACCTTGCAGTATTG
This sequence comes from Candidatus Woesearchaeota archaeon, assembly GCA_964361555.1. Lineage (GTDB taxonomy): Archaea > Nanobdellota > Nanobdellia > SCGC-AAA011-G17 > JACPIM01 > CAYIBE01. The sequence goes on from CAYIBE010000063.1 coordinate 4,177, forward strand.
ACCGTTTACAACATTTTCAAATGATTGCTGAACGTGTAAACATCAATCAACTTCTTACTGAGACGGACTCTCCATATGCTCCGCCAAAAACTTTTGACAGGAATGAGCCTATGCATGTTGCACGTACGGTGAAATTGATTGCCCAGATTAAAAAGATGGATGAACAAGAAGTGAAAAAAAATATTTTTATGAACTATCAGAAATTATTTTTGTAAAAATTGTTTAATAGAAAACTATTTAAATAAAAAATACTGTTAAATCATCTATTATTATTAATAATTATAAGAGGTGATACAAAAAAATGGCAGCACGACGAAGAACTGCAGCTCGATCGACTACTCGTTCGACTACTTCTAGACGAAGATCACGATCTACAGCTAGAAAAACAACTGCGAGACGAA
>CAYIBE010000064.1:0-4576 GCA_964361555.1 Candidatus Woesearchaeota archaeon
CTGCATGCGTCTATGCAAACGGTACTAACTATTACTGTCAAGTTGTTTCAGGACCTGGTCCAACAACCTGCAATGGTACACCGTTATATGCTCCATGCACACCATAACGATCTTTTAAAGGCCTAAAAACCTTTAACTTTTTTCTTTTTTTCTTCAATTTTTAATACTTCATTTTTCAATTTCTCAATCAAAAATAACAATAAACGAAAGTTATATATATAGGTAACTTTAGTTTATTCTATAAAATGCCAGAAATACCATTAATTTTAAAATTAAAAAAACAGCAGCAAAAAGAAATAGCAATAGCTCAAGATATCATCATGAAAGAGGTATATAATGTATTTGAAAGAGCAGTCCTACATGGCGGTACCGCAATATGGAGAGTCTACAAAGGAAATAGATTCTCAGAAGATATTGATGCATATATCCCAAAAGATGAAAAAAAAATAAATACATTATTTGAAAATTTACAGAAAAAAGGATGCATAATATACAAGAAGAAAATAAGCAAAAACAGTCTATTCTCAAACATAGGATTACAAAAAACGAGTGTACGATTCGAAGCACTTTTCAAAAAACCATTACCAAAAGGATTCCTCCAAGAGTATATAACAGTAGACGGAAATGCAATAACGGTATACACTTTACTTCCTTCACAGCTCATAAAAGAAAAAGTAGAAGCCTACCTTAAACGATTAAAAATAAGAGACCTATATGATATATTTTTTTTACTGAGGTATATCGAAAATAAAAAAGAAATTTCTCAAGAACTAAAAAAATTAATGGAGAATTTTAAGAAACCAATTGATGAAAAAGAATTAAGAGCATTGATTATTGAAGGAATAATTCCAACAACAAAAGAAATGTTAGAGTATATATACAGAGAGGGGATAAAATAAGGTGGGAAAAGAAAAGCATCTCAAAAAAATTGAAATCCTGTTTAAGAAAAGTCCGGTAGTAGATGCAAAATCTATTGCGAGAATAATAAGAAGTGAGAATAGTAACACACAATACTCTAAACAACTCATAAGAAATCTTTTATTGAAAGGAAAGATAAATCGGTTAACAAAGGGATACTATACAATTCATGAAGATCCTACTTTGACAGTATTCTGTTTCAAACCAGCATATCTTGGATTGCAAGATGCATTAAGTACGCATAATTTATGGGAACAAGAAACAATACCTATAATTATCACAACAAGGAAAATAAGGCAAGGAATACGCACCGTAGTAGGTACTAACGTGCTTATACGAAGACTAGACAAAAGATATCTTTTCGGTTTCGAATATATAAAACAAGGAGATATTTATTATCCTTATTCAGATATAGAAAAAACCTTTATAGATCTTGTTTATTTTAAACAACCCATAACCAGAGAAACATTAAAAAACATTAGAAAAAAAATCAATAAAGAAAAACTAAATTCATATCTAAAAGTTTATCCAAAAAAAATAAGAAATCGAATAAACGCCTTGGTCATAAATCGCTAAAAATCCATCTTTTATGCTGTAATGTCTAAAGGTTATGGAAAGAAGACTTATAAGATAAAAAAAGCTCATATCAGGTGAAACTATGGAAAGAAAAAAATGTGAAGAATGTGGTGGGCAAATAACAACGGAGCATGTAGAGTTTAGCATGTACGAAGTATTGCTTGGTTCTTTTCCTGCAGAAGTATGTACGAAATGTGGAGAGGAAGTATTTGATGAAAAAACCTCTGAAGAAATAGAAAAAATAGCAAAAAAAAAGAAATATGATATATTCTAAAAAACAATTAGAAATAGTATTATCAAAACTGAAACCACTAACAACGCCAAAAATAAATCTTGAACAGTATCCAACACCAAGCAATATTGCAGCAGAAGTAGTATGGCTAGCATATATGAACAACGATATTAAAAATAAGATCGTTGCAGATCTCGGATGCGGAAACGGAATCCTAGGTATCGGCGCATTATTATTAGGAGCAAAAAAAGTTTTTTTCGTTGATACTGATTCAGATGCAATTTTAACAACAAAAAAGAATTTGGAAAACCAAAGAAACGCCATCCTTCTCCATCAGGAAGTTTCAATATTTAATGAACACGCAGACACAATCATCCAAAATCCTCCCTTCGGCGTACAAAATGAACACGCAGACAGAATATTTCTCATCAAAGCAATGCAAATTTCAAAAAAAATATATTCCTTCCACAAAAGAGAATCAGAACAATTCATTCAAGCACTTATAAAAGACTACAATTTCCAGCAAGAACAAGTACTCCAATTTTCTCTTCCTCTAAAAAAAACGCAAGACTTTCATACAAAAAAAGAATATAAAGTACAAGTCGGCTGTTTTATTCTCAGCAAAAAAGCCAAGCAAAACCTTTAAAAAGAGCCTTCTAAAGCAGTTTATCATGGAAACGGATATTCTCGAATCATCAAAAACAAAGCTAAAATTCAAAATAAAAGGAGAAACACACACATTTTGTAATATCTTAAGAAGAGAATTGTGGAAAGACAAATCAACAAAAGTAGCAGGATACAGAATAGAAAAATCACTAGAAAATGAACCGATATTTATTCTTGAAACAGACGCAAAAGATCCAAAAAAAAGTCTTCTAGAAGCAGTACAAAGACTAAAGAAAGAATTCAAAGAATTAGAACCAAAACTCATTAAGGCGATAAAATAAACCAAACACTTTTAAAGGAAATATCTAAATCCACATAATGGTGAATTTTAAAAAGATCTGGCATTTTATCTGGTATGATGATTCTCCTTTATCATGGTTCATTAACATTATTCTTGCGCTTATCTTGGTAAAATTTGTTATTTACCCGGGATTAGGCTTTGTCTTAAACACAACACATCCCTTAGTTGCCGTCGTATCAAGTTCAATGGACCATAATGGATTAAAATTCGACGAATGGTGGGAAAAAAGTGGAAGCTGGTATGAACAAAACGGAATAACAAAAGAAGAATTTAAAATATACAGTTTTAAACATGGATTTAATCGTGGCGATATTATGGTATTAAAAGGGACAAAAGAAAAATCAGTAGGTGACGTTCTCGTATACCAAAAACAAAACTCATTTGACCCCCCAATAATCCATCGCGCAGTAAAAATAAATAGCGATTCCTTTCAGACAAAAGGAGATAACGTCGTAATTGTCCAAGAATTTGAAAAAGAGATAAAAAATGGAGCATTTATCGGAAAAGCAATCTTACGAATCCCTTATCTTGGCTATATCAAGATCATTTTTGTCGATGTATTATTGCGACCAATAATCACAATCTTTAAATAATACATCAAAAATACTAAACTAAAATTTTTGGTAGGTGATAACAAATTTTCTGTCCAAGGTGTGGTTCAATTCTTATCCCAAAGAAGAGAGAAAGAAAAACATTAATGGTTTGTTCATGCGGTTATAAAGAGAAAAATAAAGAATCTCTCCTCATTAAAGAAGAAATACGAGAAAAAAAAGCAGATAAAATAGAGGTCGTTGACAAAAAAGTAGACGTTTTACCAAAGACGAAAGAAGAATGCCCAAAATGCAAGCATCCGGAAGCGTTTTACTGGCTCGTGCAAACGCGCGCAGCAGATGAAGCAGCAACACGATTTTATAAATGTGTAAAATGCGAACATAGCTGGCGAGCCTATAACTAAAACATACAAATTCATTCATAATCATCTATATAAACGACGTTTTTCTTCTACGTAAAAAATGAAATTAGTTTTAACAGAACCACGTTATTTTACAGAAAGTATATCCATTATCTCAGAATTAGTCAACGAAGTAACATTAAAAGTACAAAAAAACCAAATTGATCTCATCGCAATGGATCCGGCAAACGTAGCAATGACCTCCTTTACATTATTATCTTCTGCATTTGCAGAATACCAAGTTGAAGCAACAAAAGATGTGTCAATTAATCTTGAACAATTACGTCAAGTTCTCAAGCGAGCAAAATCCTCAGATACAATAACCTTGAGTATTGATGAGAAAAAAAATAAACTCAAAATCAAAATAGTAGGAAACACAACAAGAACATTTGACCTCGCATTACTACGTTTAGACGAAAAGGAACCAAAAGTTCCAGATTTATCATTTCCAATAAAGATTACCACAGGAACCGCATTATTTGATGAGGCCATAGAAGACATGGGAATCATTTCAGATGCTCTTTCACTCACCGCAGAAAAAGAAAAATTTACTATTGATTCCGCTTCAAGCTTGCATGCCGCGAAAGTGGAATTAGATGCTGACGAAACAACATTTATTGAAACAAAGAGCAATGCAGCCATCACAGCAAAATATTCCTTAGAGTATCTTAAAAAAATGATTAAAGCATCAAAATTAACAAATAAGATCCAAATTCAGTTTGATAAAGACTATCCGCTACGATTAGACTACCTTGTAAAAGACAAGGTGAGCCTGAGTTTTATCCTTGCTCCACGAGTAAGCGATTAACATGAAGAAACCTTTATAATAAAAAGAGATGATAGATTAATGAATGGAAGGGGTGTCTAAAGAAAGGAACGCATTTTTTTTGATTTCTCTCATTATCATCTCTTTATTCTCTTTTACACTAGA
>CAYIBE010000065.1:0-4524 GCA_964361555.1 Candidatus Woesearchaeota archaeon
CGAGCTGTAGCCGTGACTGGAGTTCAGACGTGTGCTCTTCCGATCTCCAGAGATTCAGGAAACAAGAGAACGTTTTGAAATACCTAAAGTAACTGGTCATGTTCAGGGCAATAAGACGATTATTAATAATTTTATTGCTATTGCTAAAATATTTGGAAGAGATCATGATCAACTTCTTAAGTATTTGCAACGGGAACTTGCTACACCGGCTGTTATTGATGGTCAACGTTTAATTCTCGGAAGAAAAATTAATTCAGAGTTTATTAATAAAAAAATCGAGCAGTTTGCACGTGATTTTGTGTTATGCAAAGAATGTGGAAAACCTGATACTAAGATTGTTAAAGAAGATCGTTTTTTATTTTTGAAGTGTACAGCATGTGGAGCACGGCATCCTGTTAAAGCAAAGATCTCATGATGTACGTGAAAATTCATAAAGGAAGTACAACTATTGTTGCTATTTGTGATGATGATCTTATTGGAAAAGAATTGCGAGAAGGCAAGTTGTGTTTGAAAATAAGCGAATATTTTTATAAAGGAGAAAAGAAATCTGAACAGGAAGTTGAAGAGATTATGAAGACTGCTGATAATCTAAATATTGTTGGAAAAAGAAGTGTTGCAATCGCTTTAAGATTAGGGATTATTATGCAACACACTATTCTTGTGATTCAAGGAGTGCCTCATGCCCAAACACTTTCATGCTGAGTATTATCAAGCTATCATTCAACTTCGTCCTGCTGATCCTGAAATTATTCGTTTTCTTGAAAATCAAATAGCGCATCAAGATAAGGTATGGATTGCAAAAAAAATACGTGTCAAAACAGGTGTTGATTATTATATTAGCTCTAACAAATTTGCTCGCGCTCTCGGCAAAAAAATGAAAAAAAGTTTTAAGGGCGTTTTAAAAGAGAGTACTAAACTTTTTAGCCGAGATAAACATACGAGCAAGGATTTGCATCGTGTTACTGTTTGTTTTCGTTTGGATGCTTCCGAAGATGTTTGAAAACATTTATAAACAAATTTCTGCTGTTCTGCCTTATGGAACAGAAAAAACCCTATGTTATGAAAGATAAGGGTGGTAATATCCTTACTCAAGAACAACAAGAGCAGTTAGAGATACGTCGCATTAAATTGCCTAAAGGAACTGAAACTATTGGGGTGCTTGATCAACGCCTTGGCGCTAGTCGTATGAGAGTGAGGTGTTTGGATGGAAAAACACGTATTTGTCGTGTTCCTGGCCGATTAAAACGAAAACTGTGGGTTCGAGAAGGAGATGTTCTCCTTATTAAACCCTGGGAGTTGGGTGGTGATGACAAGGGAGACGTTATCTTCAAGTATCGCCCTACTCAAGTTACCTGGCTTAAACGCAATGGACATCTTAAAGGATTAGAAACAGAAGAATTTTAAATTTTTTTATTACCATTTGTACTATGTATGAACTTAGAATTCCGAGAGCACGTGTCGCTTGTCTTATTGGAAAGAAAGGCGAAACAAAAAGGCTGATAGAGCGAAGTACAAAAACGCGTTTGCGTGTTTCTTCTGAAGGTGATGTTCAAATTGATGGTGAAGGATATAATGGATATATTTGTGAAACTGTTGTGAAAGCTGTTGGTAGAGGTTTTAACCCTCTTGTTGCTCTTCAACTTCTTCAAGAGAATTATGCTCTCGAAATTATTGAGATCAAGGATGTTGCAGGAAATAAACCTCATAAACTTACTCGTATTCGCTCTCGTCTTATTGGCGAACGAGGAAAGGCACGACGGATTATTGAGAGACTTACACGATGTCATGTTTGTGTTTATGGAAAAACTGTTTCTATTATTGGAGAATATGAGCCATTGAATGTTGCTTTTCGCGGTCTACAGAAACTGCTTCATGGCAGTCCACATGGACATGTTTATGGATTTTTAGAACGAGAGATGAGAAAAGTGCGAATTCCTCATTAATAAATTCTTGGCCTTTTCATTTTGAATACGTAAATGAGTTGAATGAATGCGATTGCTGCAACGAAATATGTTGTGTAGTTTACATCAAACACGTTGAGTTGTGGAATTACATTTATCAAGAGAGGATATACTCCTAGGAACAAGAACACGAGTGAAAATATTGTTAATACGAGCTTATATGCTCCAAATTCTACTGAAATCATATTTTTTATTTATCTTTTCTGGTATAAATATATGACGGTTTCATTTTTCTTTTTGTAATAATGCATTGTAACGTTAATTGGTCTTTTTTAGTGAAAAAATTAGATTGAATTTAAATCGTAATAATTAAATCGTAATAATTTAACCAAAAAATCTACCTGATTCCAACAATCCTTACCAAAATCAGAGCCCATAATAATTCAAATATCCTGCAATTATTAGAAGAATCAAAACTATTATTATTTTTGACCAATAACCTAGTTCGATATTTAATTTGTTCTTCATAACTGTTTCTACTGGAGGAAAAATAATCAAACCAGCAAGCATAGCAACAAAGCCACTAAGGATATCTCCCCCTAAAAAAACAAGAATTAATCCTACAATAATCAGGAGAATACTTGAGCCCCAATTTTTCTTACGCTTTTCGTGCATAGTTTTTACAAATTCTATTTGACTTATAAAGGTTGTGTAAGTTTTATCAAGTTGTAGTATCCTGATATTAATGCATGGCTGTTTTATCCTGTAATTTCTTCTATCCATTATAGCTTGAGCCTCCTGAAGAATAATCCTAAAATGGCCTCTGGTTGAAGCTTGAAGCCAAGGGCTTCGTTAGGAGTTATCCCTTCTTTCCTGCTTAATCCCAAATTAAGTTTTTTATCATTATACCACTCCATGAACTCTTTAAATGTTTTGAACAGCATCCCTTTTTCTTCATATGTTCTGAACCATCTCTCTTCCTTCCCATTTGTTTGTGGATGATGCCTTCTTGAAGGAATGTGCTTTATCCAATTCTTCTTCAAGAACATTTCAAACTCATTTTTATTCCTCTCTCTTTCTTTGTTTTTAGTGTTGTTGTAAAACTGTGTCCCTTTATCTGTGTTCACTTGTTTCCACATTGACGAATAATTTTTCCAAGCAATTTTTATTCCATCATCCATTATCTGGATAGCATACTCTTCCAACTCTCTGTCAAACTCATCTCCGCATATGACTTTTCTTGATGCATCGTCGTGTAAAACACAAACATGCTTTCCTGGAATACATCTAGAAGTATGCCAATCTAGATGTCCCAAAGAGAAAGAATGATCTCTTTGGTAAAGTCTGTAGACTCTTTGCTTCTTTTATTTTTCATCCTCTTCTGCCACACCTTTCTTGAGTAAATATCTATGAATCTTATTGTGTGGAATATTCTTTCCATAATGTTTTTTGATATATAATCTAAGATAAACTGCTCCATTCATTTTGCTTTCTTCCAGGGCTTTATCAATAAGGCTTATATCGTCTTCTTTTAAGAACGTCTTAGGCCTTCTATTCCAGTTTAATTGCGGTACTTTTCTTGTCATTTTGTATTCAGCATAAAGCTGCTGAAACCATCTCACTCCCATCCCACATAGGTATGCCAGGTCTTTATTCTTTTCTCCTTTCTCTTTTTGCTTGAAGGCCCACTCAAGTTTTCTCTCTTTTCTGCTTACCATTTTAAGGAAAGCTTTAGCCTCTTTTATGTCATAGTTCTTTGTTATAATTTCAGAGAAATAACGCTCTATATAGGGGTGAAGTAATTTCTGGATACTACAACAATGCATTATAATAACAACTTTTATAAATCACTTTTGAAGTTTTTTCTTAAAAGATGGTGCAGCATAAAGCAGAAGAACTTGCAAAAGAGCAGAGAGATATTTCTGTTTCTGAATTCTTTGAGAAGAATCGTCATCTTCTTGGATTTGATAATCCTATTAGAGCCTTAAGTACTACAGTTAAAGAATTGGTAGATAATAGTCTAACTTATGATATGCCCCTACTTATTAAAGAAAATGGAGAAATTAAACTAACTAAAATTGGTCAACTCATTGATACGCATATCAATGCTTCTTCTACTAAGGTTATTGAAAGGGATGGAGATTTAGAAAAAGTAAGGATAAATCACCTTGAAGCATTAGCCTTTGATAAAAATTTAAAGTTAGATTTTAGGAAGGTTACTAGCTTATTTAGACATAAAGTAAATAGTGACATATACAAAATAACTTTAGAAAACGGTAGATCTGTAGAACTTACTGCTTACCATTCAGTATTTACCTTGAAGAATGGAAAAGTAATCTCTATAAGTACAAAAGACTTGAATGAAGGAGATTTTGTTATTGTTCCGCGAAAGTCTTGGGAGATAGAGCAACCTGAATATGTTGACTTAATGGAAGAACTCATGAAACTTCCTGAATACCTTACGCGAGATATACGTCTCTATAACGTTTCCTTCATATTGAAAGAATTTAGATCTGAAATACTTTCTCTTGTTGATAGAAAGTATAGATTTTTTGATTTTAAGAAATGCGACAATCTCCCGTTAAACATTCTAAGAAAATTACCGGTTGCACCGGAGAAATTA
>CAYIBE010000066.1:0-4490 GCA_964361555.1 Candidatus Woesearchaeota archaeon
CTGATACAGATATGAAAACTATTGATGCTATCAACTATTTACAAAAACATGACTATAATGAGCATACCTTAAGCCAGCTTATGAGCATTGGCGTTTTTGGCCAAAAAAATAAACGAGTTCTTGTTCCGACACGATGGAGTATTACTGCAACACATTCTCTTCTTGCCAATGAGAAATTATCTCGCATTAAACAGTATCCTCTCCTTGATGAGTATTGCTTTTTTTCTGGAAATTACTTAGGCAATTACTATTTTATCATGCTTTTTCCTGATATGTACGCTTATGAATTATTTGAAACATATATGCCTGGAAGTTTTTGGAATCCAACAATGAGCGTGAATATTAGCACTGATTTTGAGCCATTTAAAGGGAGAACGGCATATGTTGAACAAACTGCTGGAGGCTTTTATGCAACACGATTGGGATTAACAGAATATTTAGATATGGTTAAACGGCAAGCTTCTCTTTTTGTATTTAGGGTAGAAAGTCCTGAATACTGGGCTGGATTGGGTGTATGGGTTGTCCTTGAAGCTGTAAGAAAGACATTAAAAAATAAGCCAATTCATTTTCATGATAAAACTCAGCTTATTACTTTTTTTAAGCAAAAAATCTTTGAGGCATTTAAGTTTGACGTACATGAAACACTTATGAACAGTAAGCTCATGGAGCATTTAAAACAAAAAAGACTTAGTGAGTTTTAACTTGTTTGCTCTTCTTTCATTTCATTTATACTTGAATATCCCTGCGCTAACAGAAGAAAATCTAGCTCTTCATTTACTTTCATTGCAAATGTTGGTCCCCGATATATAAAACCCGTGTATGCTTCAAGAAGATTTGCTCCTAAAGAGAGAGCAAGTAATGCATCTCCGCCTGTAAATATGCCTCCGCTGTAAATAATTGGTTTTGACGTTAGTGATCTTAATCTTCTCAGAACACCTAACGAAACACTTTGTAATTTTTTTCCGCTTATTCCGCCTCTTCCTATTTGAGGATGCTCTACTCTGCATGTATTTGTTGCAACATATCCATCTACTCTCTCTTCAGATGCTTGCACAATATCATGTAATGTTTCACTGTTGATATCTGGTGAAATTTTAATTACTAGTGGTCTTCCTTTTCCATCTTCTAACAATGCATCAAGCAAAATATTGAGACTTTTTTGATCTTCGAATGTTTTTCCGTCTTCTGTATTTGGACAACTGATATTGATTTCTGTAAATAATCCAAGATGCTTAAGAAGACGATATGAATATACATAATCTTCGACTGCTTTGTCTCCTATTAGTTTAGGATCTGGTGTTTTTGCAATACTTATGGCATAGCCAGTTTTATCTTCTAATCTCTTTCCTATGATTTCAGCACCGTCATTATTTAGTCCCATCCTATTTAATAGTGATTTCTCTTTTGGTAATCTAAACAGTCGTGGCTTTTCGTTTCCTAACCATGGACGAGCGGTTATTGAGCCAACAACTTCTCCTGCAAAACCAAACGAAGATATGCAATCAACAAGAAGGCCGTTTTTATCAAATCCTGATGCCAATAACAGAGGAGAAGAAAATGTATGATTAAATACTGTTACTGAAAGAGAAGGATAGATTGGAAGAGAATAGTTTCTTGTTCTTTGTATTATATTTATTGCTTTTTCATGTACTCTTTCTGCATCATATCGAAAAAGAAATGGTTTTAATAATGAGTATACTACCTGAAGAACGTGCGGATTCATTTATTTTTCATTAAGCTCTGAAAAACCAACGATAATTAATGCGATAGAAATGAAGAGAATTAACCATGCAGCGCCACCTAAGAATGTTATCTTTATTGATTCCCACAGCAACATCCAATTCCATGGATTAAAGAATGTAAGCCAGATTAATGCTATAACGAGCACCAATCCGATTAAGATTTGGATGATTCCTTTCATCTTTTGAAGGTACTTTCTCGCCTTTAAAAATATTTGTATAGTTTAGGAGAATAATTTAAATAATAGTAGTAGTCTTTCTTACGTATGCCTTATCACAATAAGTTTCGACTTCTCCACTTTACGCTGCAGCAAAATCTTGAAGAAGTATATGCTAATATCTTTTTGAAGACGTTTGCGCTCTCTTTAATAGGTGTTTTTGTTCCTGTTTATTTCCTTCATGAACTAGGACTTGCATTCCATGAAGTGCTGTTATATTACCTTTCTCTGTCTCTCTTTCTTATGGTTGGTTATCTCTTTGGTGCGTTTTTCTGCAATCGTATTGGACTAAAAAAGCTTGTTTTGCTGAGCATACCGTTTCATTTATTACACTATTTTCTTCTCTATCATCTTGAATTTTCTCCTATTCCTTTATGGGTGATTGGTGCTTTTTATGGTATTGCCGAAGGTATGTTTTGGTTATCGTATAATGTTAATTTTGCTCATTTTAGTGATAGAAAACATCGCGGAGAGGAAGTAAATTTACGATATATTCTTGCTGCTGGTATCGGAATTGTCGGCCCTTTCCTCGGCGGTTTTTTATTAACGTATATGAGTTTTTATATTGTCTTTGTTCTGGTTATTCTTCTTCTCTTATTTAGTGTTTTTCCTCTCTTTCATATTACCGAAGAGCAACGCCATGTTCATTTTTCTTTTAACGATGTTTTTTATGAAAAAAATCTTACGTATACGCCCCGTTTTTTTGTTGAGGGAATGAGGGGGGTTGTTTCTGGTGTTTTTTGGCCCATCTTTATTTTTGTCATTGTGAAAGACTATTTCTCTCTTGGCATGGTTTCTTCTGTTGCATCCTTGTTTTCTTCAGTTGTTGTGTGGGTTATTGCTAATCGAGTTGATACTTTTGATAGAGATAGAAAAAAGAGGTTTACTGATACGTTTAGCCTTATTCATGGACTTGTATCTTTTGTTAAAGCGACTCTTTCTGAAGTCTTCCATGTGTATATTGTTGGTGTATTAAGTTTGATTACGTATGGTGTTACTGAAGTGTCTTTAGAAGCTATCTCATTTAATAAAGCAAATAAGAATAGAAAGGTTGTTGGATTTTTTGTTTTTCGTGATATTGTTCTTAATGTTGCACGTATTTTTACACTGGGATTATTGTTTTTTAGTGGTTTAGATATGGTCGCTAGTTTAAAATTAGGATTTATTTTATTAGGTGCGACGAGTGTTCTTCAAAAATTTCTTGCTCCGTCTTATAAGAATGTTGCCAAGAACTCTTCGTTATGATATAACGTTTCATTCTTTCTTGCTTGATTATTCTTTGTGATTCGCTTACTTTGTTCTCTTTTTCTAAATGCCTTTTTTTAGGATTGTTAAGAAGAAAAAAACGATAAAAATAGCGCGGAAAGGTTTTTAAAGAGTCTTTTTGAGTAGGATTACTGGATGTAGGTATTTGCTTACCTGAACAACAAATTAAAGGAAGCTATTATGGTTGTCTATAAACGAATTCGGGATTTATGGCAGAGCAAGGAATTTGAACCAATTCTTAGACGTTATCTTGTTCAATGGAGGAAAGAACCAAGTGTTGTTCGTCTTGATCATCCTACTCGTCTTGATCGTGCTCGTTCTGTAGGGTATAAGGCAAAAAAAGGTTTTCTCGTGGTACGTGTTCGTTTACCACGTGGTGGACGTATGAGAGCGCGATTTAAAGGCGGACGACGAAGTAAGCATATGAGACGACGATTAGTTCTTAGTAAGAGCTACCAGGTTGTTGCGGAAGGTCGAGTGAACGGAAAATTTGTGAACTTAGCTGTTTTGAATTCTTATTTTTTAGCACAAGATGGAAAACATTATTTCTATGAAGTTATTCTTGTTGATCCTGAGATTGTCAAAACGTATGATGGATATGAATGGGTTGGTGAAGCAAAGCATAGAACTAGGTTTTATCATGGAAAAACAAGTGCGGGTAGAAAATCACGAGGATTACTTCATAAAGGAACTGGTGCTGAGAAGTTACGACCAAGTTTACGTGCTCATAAACGGATGAGTAAATGACTGTTGAAGAAGAATTTCTCAAAACAATAGCATATTTTTCTCAAACACTTCCTCATTTTGATGATGGACGCATTGATTATACGCGTTCTTCAGTCGCTCCTGTTCTTACTGTCTTTGTGAGTTACCGTGATAAGATCCTTCTCTTAAAAAGAAGCGACAAGGTATTGCATTATAGAGGAAAATGGAATACCGTTGCTGGCTATTTAGATCAGGAAAGACCGTTACGTGAAACGGTTCTTGAAGAACTTGCTGAGGAACTTGGAATTATGGAAACTGATATTGCCTCTCTTTCTTATGGAACATCTTATCAGTTTGTTGATAAGGCTATTCAGAATAAATGGATTATTTATCCTGTGTTGGCACGACTTATGAATGAACCAGTTTTACGCCTCGATTGGGAGCATACAGAATATCAATGGATTTTACCTCGGGAATTGATACATTTTGATATTGTGCCGAATCTTGATGTAAGTTTGCATAACGTTCTCGGAAGATAGAAACCTATTTATAGGTTTGTTCA
>CAYIBE010000067.1:0-4483 GCA_964361555.1 Candidatus Woesearchaeota archaeon
AAAAATTCTCACAAAACCTTTATAAATGGATTTTTTTAGTTACACACTATGGGCGAATCCGGATTCCTTATTGATTTAGATAAGTACCTCAAAGCAGGCGTTCATATTGGGACAAAGTTCAAAACTGGGTACATGGCTCCCTTTATCTATAAAATTCGTCATGATGGACTTGCAGTATTGGATCTTCAAAAAATTAATGAGCGTATTAAAATTGCTATTGATTTTGTTTCTCGCTATGATCCTCAGGATATTCTTGTTATTGGGAGACGTGAAAACAGCTGGAAAGCGCTTAAAGCGTTTCATAAAGCAACAACTATTCGTGTTATTACTGGCCGTTATTTGCCTGGAATGCTTACGAATACGGATCTTGATATGTTTACTGAAGCAAAACTTCTTTTTGTTACTGATCCATGGCCTGATAAAAATGCGGTTCACGATGCTGTTCACGCAGGCATTCCTATTGCTGCGTTGTGCGATACAAACAATGAGAGCAATTATATTGACCTTGTTGTTCCCTGCAATAACAAAGGAAAGAAGAGCCTAGGACTTTTCTTTTATCTTCTTGCTGTTGGTTATTTAAAGAATAAAGAACTTCTTGCTTCTGAAAAAGACTTTCCGTATACGTTAGAAGATTTTACTGAAGAATAAGCTCATAATAGTAGTAGTTCTTTTTTTTCGTGAAGGCAACATTTATATACCATTTTCCAATAGTAAAAATAATTTCGAGGTACATGTTACTATGCCACTTTTGGATACATTCCTTATTGTTCAAAAATACGTTACTGCTCTTTTATTTCTTCTTATTGCACTCTCTTGGTTTCAACTGAAAAAAGAAGGTATTGAAGGTTTTTTCCGAAAACCACTTGTCATTCGTTTTCTCTTATTTTTAGGATTTCCTTTTATTGTTCTTGCTGTTCCTCAGTTTTCTCCTCTTACTGCTCTTTTTGTCGAAAGTATTGGCGTTATTCTTTTTTCAACTGTGCTTTTTATTGTTTCTTTTATTGAGTTTAAGAATGTTGATACAAAACGATTACATGATTTACAAGACATTATGGATAAACCGAAACATCCTATTGCTCTTGAGTTTGCCAGAAAGATTGTTGAGCCCGAAATAGCGTTTCTTCATAAGGAAGAGCGCCGATTACGTTCGTTTGAGAAAAGTGTTCATTCTCGTTTGAAAAAGAAGGAACAAGCTCTCGATATTAAGGTGAAAACAGATGCTGTTCGTGAAAAAAAACTGAAAGAACAAGAAACGAAGACTGCTCAAGAATTGGAGGATCTTCGCAAAAAAAAGAAATTGTTGAATACTCAGGAGAAGGAGTTTAATCACCAAAAAGAAGAGATTGAAGATAAGAAAGAAGAGATTGAAGTTATACATTTGAGACTTGAAAAATTAAAAGAGAAGGATAAACAACGAAAAAAAGAACTGAAAAAAGAACGCAAAGAACTTGATACCGAGAAGAAACACATTGACGAACTTACAAAAAACATTAAGAAACAGGAAGATATTTTTGCCAAAAATGAAAAGATGAAGGAATATTTAGAGAAACGTAAAGAGGAATTAAAACAGAAGGAAAAAGAGATACGAGAACGTTTTGTTGGTTTAGAAGATCGAGAAGAAGATATTGATGATGAGAAAAATGAGATTGCGGCGCAACGAAGAAAATTAGATGCCGAGAAGGCAAAAGTCGATAACCTTGTTGAATCGTATAATAAAAAACGATCTGAATTATTAATTTTAGAAAATCAATTAGATGATCGCAAAGAGGACTTAGAACGTCTGGAAAAAATTCTCGCGAAGAAGGAGAAAGAGTTAGATTTGGAAAAAGGTGAACTTATTAGGAAACAACGGGAGATGATGAAATGACGTTTGAAACAACGCTTTTTATTTTATTTTTGATTGGCTTTTTTTTACTTGTGTACACTATTATTGTTCTTGTCAAACGAAAAGAATATGAAAATAAACGTATTTTTCCCGGATATAACGCTCTTGTTTTTGGTGTTATCTTCTTAGCGTTATCTTTTTTAGTTAAAACACTCAAGTTTGGTTTTTTGGCGTTTAAGGAATCTCTTATCTTTGATTATGTGAATTACTTTGACGTTGCGACACAGATTGTTCTTTTACCACTTTTTGCAGTCTCTCTCTTCGTTGCAATGCTGTTGTTTAAAGAGATTTGAATTGACTTTTTTCAACATGGAAAGACAAACTTCCTCCATAACTTCTAGAATAAACTCTTGTGATGTTGATCTTTATGGCCATCTTAATAATGCCGCGTTTCCTCTCTATTTTGAAAGAGGACGAGAAGATTTAGCTGTGAAAAATAAATTGGATGCAAAAATACTGCTTTCTCAGAATTTAGCTTTTCTCGTTAAACGAGCTTCTTATGAGTATCTTAGTCCAGTACTTGCTGATCAGAATGTTGAAATTACATCACGAGTAGCTTCGCTCGGGGGAGCGCGGATTATTGTTGAGCAGGAAATGTTCTCCGGAAAACAAATTATAGCTAAAGCTCATGTCGAATACTTTTTTCTTGACCTTGTAAAGAATAAACCAATCAGACCACCTTCTCTTCCCTTTTCATAAATAAAGAAACCGCTGAGAATTTCTCCAAAAACTATATAAGGCTTTGAAGAGCTTTAGTTTTTATGATTAAAGGGGTGATGTATTCTCAAGGAAAGTTAAAAAACCTTGATACGCGATCGCTTAGAGTAGGAAAGGAACTGGTGTGGATCTATTCCAGTGAATCTTCTCTTAAAGAATTGCAAACTATCTCTCATCTCACTCATGTTCCTCTGTTTGAATTGAAACATTCTCTTGATCCACGAGAAAAACCACGAATAGCAAATAAAGATGGTTATTCTGTTCTGATCTTTCGCGCATTACGTTCGCGAGATCTTTCCAATAAAGATACGTTTCCTATTGAGTTTATTGCAGGCAAACGTTTTTTGATTATGCTTACGCCAGAAAAAAATGAGACGTTAGATGCTCTTTTTCGTGATACTGATGCAAGTAGCTGGAAAGCAGCACAAAAAGATGGATTTGGTGTTTTTATTTTTCGTACACTCTTACGTTTATTACGTGATTATGAAACTTTTTTAGAATATGCTGATGATGTTATTGATGAGCTTGAAGAAGCGGCTATGGAATATGATGAAAAACAACTTAAAAAATTGTTGAACCTTAAACGGGAATTGGTTTTTTTGCGACGTTCTCTTCTTGTCAATAAAGACATGGTTAATGGCATTGCTATTGAACCACCCCTTCATGTTGTTCTTAATGATTGGTATCAGGAATTGTTGACAGAATATGCGCAAGTTTCTTCGACTGAGGAACTTATTCAGGATCGTGTTACGAGTGTGACCTATATGTTCCTTTCTTCTTCTAACAATGCTCTTAATAGAACAGTGAAAAACCTTACGGTTATTGCCACTGTTTTTTTGGTCCCTATGCTTATTACGAGCATGTACGGGATGAATCTTATTCTTCCTTTAGGAAAACATCCTGATGGATTCTTGATTATTAATGCTATTAATGTCTTTTTTATGTTGCTTATGTATCTTTTTTTCCGTATGAAGAAATGGCTGTAATAGCTATTTTTCTTCAGAGGTAATCTTTTAAATTCGGTCTTCTCTTGTTTTTTGTGAATCGAAAACCTTTTTCTCTTGATTATGATTTTGGTACGTTGCATAGCAAGATTAACCAGGGATTTCAGTCTGATTTTGGACCTGGTGAATTTCCGGTAAAACCTCGTGACAAGCTTATTCGCGGTATTGTTGCTCCGTGTCATGATTATGACTCTTCTTCTCCAGCTATGGCTTGGGCCTATAAAGAAATTGCAGAAGCTGGTCTTGCTGATGTGTATGTTATTCTTGGAAGTTGTTTGACTGGATTGAATACGTATTTGTTTGGTAATTGGGATACTCCTCTTGGTGCAATGCCTGTTGACGTTACGCTTGGACGAGAACTTGTGAAGCGTTTTCCTCTGTTGAAAAATGACGCGCGGCCTTTTTTGGAGGATGTTACTATAGAGAAACAATTACCTTTTTTGCAATTTGCTAAACGAGATTCGCTACGTCAGCTTCACTTTCTTCCACTTCTTGTTGGTTCTGATGTTCGGTATGAACATCTTGTTGCGTTTGCTCGCATTTTTCCTTCTCTCGGAAAGAAACTTACGTTTATTTGCAGTGGAAATTTGACGTCTTATGAACGAAAAACAACGATCACTCCTTTTACACATGGCATTCGCGAGAATATTCGTCTTTCTGATGAAAAACTTATTGAGCATCTTGTTCATCTTGATGCGCAAGGTTTTTTTATTGCTGCACGAAGAAAACTCCCTTCTCCTCATGTTTTTCTTTTAATGATTGAACTGATGAAAGCGTGTGGTGTTGAAGAAGGAAGCTTATTGCATTATTATACGTCTGGAGAACTGAAAGAAGATCGAGCTCTTTCTGTTGGTATGGGTGCTTTTGTGTATCGATA
>CAYIBE010000068.1:0-4469 GCA_964361555.1 Candidatus Woesearchaeota archaeon
TTTATTTTGTTCTAACAACTCTGCTAATTTTCGCGCAAGAGGTTCCTTAATTTCACCTTTTTCAATATGCTCCGCAGCTTTCTTAAAAGTCGTTACAAGATCGTCAACCTTTTTAGTGAGCGTATCCATTGAAGTAAGTAAATGCAAACTCGCTTGTTGCAACTTCAGATTATTTTCCATCAACTTGTCAATAAGTTCTTGCTTGGTCAATCGAGAAGATTCTGCCAAAAATGCCACCCCTTCATATTCAATAAAAATAAGTACGTAGAGGAGTATAAAAAGGTTTTTGTTGAAAAAAAACGAATAAATTACTTGTCTAAACGATAAAAAGAGATAGTGCCACCACGCAATGTAGGAAGCGTTAACACGGGTTTTCGAGATATCGTCCACGAAGGAGGATTAATGCTGTCATCATAATAGTGGGTTGCGCCACAAGAATCATCGATATTATCAGAACGCAATGTTTCACGAGCAATATCAAGACATTCGTGCCAAACAACAGGAGAATCATATTTTAATGGATTTTTCACTTTCTTGTGATTGGGATCATTTTTATTAAAACAGCTATATTGATACGGTTTAAGAATAACATCATCAAGGGTATTGCCCCACCATTTTCTTTTTCCAGTTCTATTAAGAACTGAATCAGCAATAGCGCGTTTTACCTGTTGTGATTCTCCTCGTGCTTCACCATAGAGAAGTTGAGCAAGAAGTCGAGTATCTTTTTTACGCAGCTTATGAGAAGAATGAGGTGGAGAATATGTAGAGATATGCCGTTGAGAAGGTTTTCCATACGTTAAACCAGGAAGAGTAGATTCAACAATGAGCAAACCACAAAGAAGAGCACGAAGAAAAGATAAATGGTTATTCATCATCTTCAGCAGGAACACAAGGATATTGTGTTAAAAATTCAGATTCTCGAATAAACGTAATCTCACCACTCTCAACTGCACGTAAAAGATTCTGAAGGTTTTCTTTTTCTTTCTTTCGTAGACCACTATACTGGATATCATGAAGAGATTTTTGTAAAGAGCGGTAGTGCATAGAAGATCCGCCACAAACAGGACGAGATTTATCAAAAGTGAGTGAAACATGTTCTTTTGTCACTAATTCGCTCACAAAAAGAACATGAGAATTACCATAATACTGATAAAAAATATCATCACAAAAACCAAGATACAAATCAATAAATCTGTCTTCTAGTGTCCAAAAATCTTGTTTTTTTTCGTTCATGATAGATAAACCCATCCAGAAGATCAGAGCATCAATAAGCACTGAAGTCCGATCCTCTGGTGGGAAAAGAGGTGATAAGTAGGTAATGGATCTTCTAGTATATAAATCTTTCTATTGTAACTACTCTAGAGTAAGAATGAACAAAAAGTGAATAATTTTGCCAGATCGTCAACAAAAGATAAACCCATCCAGAAGATCAGAGCATCAATAAGCACTGAAGTCCGATCCTCTGGTGGGAAAAGAGGTGATTAGGAATAGTCTCCCATTCCAGGAGAAGGCAGCGACGGAGTATGTTTTCCTTTACTGCCTGCGATAACATCGTCAATACGTAAGATAAGCTCCGTCACTTCAGAAGCAGATTTAATCGCTTGCGTCTTAATTTGTAATGGTTCAATAACAGAATTTGACCACACATCAACGACTTTTCCTTCAAAAACATCAATGCCGTGCCATTTTTTACCTGCGTCATGAGCAACTTTCAGCGCAGTAATCATATCAATAGGATCAAGTCCTGCATTTTCAGCAAGCGTTCGTGGAACAACTTCAATAGCATCAGCAAAAGCAAACACCGCAAGTTGTTCTCGTCCTGATAACGTATTTGCATACGCACGCAATTCTCGTGAAACTTCAATTTCTGGCGCACCTGCACCAGCAACAACTTTTCCATTTTCAAGAGCAGAAGCAATATCACCAACAGCATCATTAACAGCACGTTCCACCTCATCAATAACATGCTCACTGCCACCACGAATAAGCAAAGTAACTGCTTTTGCTTCAGTACAATCACGAATATACGTCATTTCTTCATTGCCAACTTTTTGTTCCTCAACAACACCAGCACGTCCTAAATCAGAAGATTTTAAATCAGAAATTTTACTCATAAGTTTTGCGCCAGTAGCTTTTGCAACACGTTCCATATCACTTTTGCTCACGCGTCGTAGAGCATAAATACCAGCCTGCGCCAAAAAGTGTTGTACGAGATCATCAATACCTTTCTGACATACAACAACATTCGCACCACTTGCAATAATCTTTTCTGCATACCCTCTGAGCATGCGTTCTTCCTGTTCAATAAACTCCTGCATCTGTGAAGGGCTTGTTACCTGTATTTTGGCATCAGTTTCAGGATTCTTTACTTCTAAAGCCTGATCAAGGAGCGCGATACGGGCATTGTCAATTTTCAGAGGCATGCCAGAATGTACTCTCTCTTTATCAAGCACAATACCAAAGATAAGTTCAGAATCTTCAATACCACTACCAACTTTTTTCTCAATTTTAATCGCATTTTCATCAACATGATTTCCTTCTGCAACTTGGAGAATAGCCTCGACAACAAGACGCGAAAGAAGTTCTTTACTGGATTCAGCGCCTTTTCCAGTCATTGCAGTCATAGCAATCTTTTGCAAAACAGAAACATCACTTTTATCAATATTTTCAGCAATATTATGAAGAACGCTAATTGCTTTTTCCGCAGCTAAGCGATACCCTTTCGTAATAATCGTAGGGTGAACATTTTTTTCAATAAGTTGTTCAGCATTTTTTAATAATTCGCCTGCAATAATAACAGCAGTCGTCGTACCATCACCAACTTCTGCTTCTTGTGTTTTCGCAATTTCAACAATCATCTTCGCAGCAGGATGTTCAATTTGCATTTCTTCAAGAATAGTCACGCCATCATTGGTAATCGTTACATCACCAAGAGAATCCACAATCATCTTATCCATACCTTTAGGTCCAAGTGTTGTTCGCACTGTTTCAGCAACAAGGCGAGCAGCCATAATATTATTACGTTGAGCATCTCTTCCTGTATATCGTGTGGCGCCTTCTGGCAAGATGAAGATCTGTGGATTAGATTCTGCCATGGAAATCCCCCGAAGAATATCTACGTTAATAGTCTCTTTCGCACCTTCTAGATGAGAGAAGACCTATATAAATCTTATGCTTGAGGTTCTCCAAGGATATCGCCATCAAAAAGGCGCATCCATGTACGCGAGCGAGCAAAAAGAATTGGTTGTAAATGTAAAAAAAACTCCTGCCCGGCACGGAAATAAGCCATATCCAGTTGATTTTCAGCAGCAGGAACTTGCAAACGACCCTCTAAAAACTGTTCCTCAAAACCGCGATCCATAACAATCTCATCAGAAAAGCAAAATGAGAGTTTCTTTCCTATAGGCGGAGAAGGACACAAAGTTTTCATATCAATAGTTAAACAATACAATCCAAACAGTTCTTTTACAGCATGATAAAGTTCAAGGTTCATAGAGAAAATAATACAAACTATTCTTTTTAAGTCTTTCTATTGTAACTACTTTAAAGTAATATTTATTCAATAAACAAAGCCGGTTTTCCAGGACGAGCTTTTCCTGATTTATGCTCCGGATCATATTTAGAAGGATCGTTAACACGAAAAAGTTTCACATTCACACCAACACGTTTTTTCATTTCTCCGACATTATAATAATCTATCTCCTGAGGAAGAACATACAGATAAACAGTTTTCCCTTCCTTGCCTTGTTTTTCTTTAAGAATCTTCAAAATATGCAACGTATCAGAAATGGTTTTTTCAATAATGTTCTCTATTTTTTCAAATTCTTCATTGATCTTTTTTTCATCAAAAACGGGCCATGATGCTAAACTAACAAAGGGCTTATTTCCTATTTTTTCCCAAAGTTCCTCTGCAACATGTGGACAAAGCACGCTAAGTATCTTCACAAATGATTCCAAATCTTTTTTATGAATTTCATTTTCTAAATGATCAAAAAGGTTTCGTAATTTAATAACAGCAAGATTATAACGAACATGTTCAATATCATCAGTAATATCACGTACTGTTTTGTGAAGATAATGCTCCACTTTCTTACTGGATTTTCCTATCTTTACCTGGTCAACATAATCAAACATTCGTAAAACAAATTTCCAACTTCCTTCAATACCTTTCTCGTTCCATTCCGTGTCTTTATCTGGACTTGCTATGCTCATCAAAAACAATCGTGCCGCATCAATGCCATAACGTTTAGAAGCTTCTTCTGGAGAAACAACATTACCACGGGATTTAGACATAACAAAACCATCTTTATGTACCATTCCTTGATTAAACAAGCGTGGAAATGGCTCATCGATATGTACATAACCTAAATCACGCAATACTTTAGTAAAAAAACGGGCGTAAATCAAGTGCATGCACGCGTGCTCTGCTCCACCAGTATAAAAATCAACAGGCATCCAGTAAGCAACTT
>CAYIBE010000069.1:0-4389 GCA_964361555.1 Candidatus Woesearchaeota archaeon
AACTCTTTTTAAAAAAAATTTTTAGAGATGTGTTTTGGCTCGCGCCTTATGGCGCTCGCTAACGACGACGTACCCCGCGAGACGCCCCACTACCATAGTAAGCATCGACATCGAAGAAGCCGCCGACGCCGTAGCACCGACCGCAAGGCAGAATAACTCCTTCTGGTGGAAGATAAAGTTGAGCTCTTTTAGATCCTTCTTTCATAATGTCTGGTAATTGATCAAATGGTTTAGAATAAAGAAATACTTGAAGATCTTCATGGAATCTATTGAGGTCGACGTACTTCTGTGATGGGATCTTTTCATCAATTGTAAATTTATGTTCTTCTGCACGTTTAAGGTGTCCTTGAACTTCGTAAATATTTTTTTGTGGATTCCAGACAAGATTTTCTGGATCAAGATAGCAGATAAGTGTTGTTTTATCTTCTCTTTCCATTGCTAGAGAGAACCATTCTCCATATGAGGAGAGCATATCGTCTGCTATGGATTTATATTGAGATTTTGGATTTTCTATGGTTTCAATAAGTACTTGGAATTCTTCTGACGGCCTTAGATGTCTTTCAAATCTTCTATTTCTGATTGCTTCTAGGCTTTTATCATAGGTGAAGAAGAGTTTATTGGTGTTTTTATCTCGTGGACTTGTTTCTTCTATAACTAGATTGTTGAGAGTGAATTGTTGAATTGCCATAAAATATTTGTAGAAAAGAGCTATTTAAAGGTTTCGTTTTTGTTACTATTATTTAATTACAACTATAAAGAAAGGGGAATTGCATAACAACACTATCAAGTTGCTTTCTTAGAAGTAAATCCGACACCCCTCATAACAAAATAAATGACAATAAAAACAAATAATAATCCAAGAATTTTTGGATGAAACACAATAGCTCGTAGCCAGGAAAAATCACCATCCTTTCCATCCTCAGGAAAACCCAATGTATCAGGAAATACAGAATTAAGACCCAAAATAAAGATAATAATAGCAATAACAACCACCGTAGTAGTAATCCCGGGATTATCCATAAGATATTTGGTAATATCACTTTCTTTAAACCCGGAAACCATCACAACAAGAAGAATAATAAAAATCAAGAAAAAAAGAACAACAAACCAAGGAGTAACAGTAGTAATAAGTTCACGTAGTGGTTTAACAAGAACAAAAAGCAAAGCAAAAAGAAGAGAAATGAGTGCATGAATTCCTTTTTCTTCACCAAAGAATTTTGTTTTTTCAAAAAGAGCATAAAAAATAAGAAAAACAAAGATAAGAACAAGAAGAGGAACAAAAAAAGTGAGGATGCCTAAATCAAGGAAAGATGCCATAGTTATTCTTTGAAGATTGCATCACCGACATCCTTAAGTCTACCGCCAATCCCTTTCTTATTCTCTTCATCACGAGAAACATAGGAAACAACAATAACAAGAAGAACGATGAAGACGATAATGCCTTTTGTTTGTGAACTCAATGTGCCAAAAACATTCGGTAAGCCAAAGCGGCGCCAATAACTCTCGCTAAAGATCCACAAAACAATAATAATGGATAAAACAACAGCAATAGATTTCATACCACCTGCCCATTCAACCTTACCACCAAGAAACACTCCTAACACAAGTAAAACCATCAAAATAACAAGCACAGCTAAGGAAACACTCGGTAAAAAACGATTGATCGCATCAACAGCAACTGTACTTCGTATAAGAAGCAAACCAAAAACAATACCAATAATCGCATCAATGTTTTTTTTGCCACCGAGAATTTTTGTGGCTTGTAAAACCGCAAAGATAATAGAAAAGATCAAAATAAACGGAAGTAACATCTCAAAAAGAGAGTCATTCTGAGTAATAAAACGAAAATCAATAGCCATTATTTGTCACCATCCTTATTTTTTCCACCCGAATACCCAACAAACCATACCACAAAGATAATAATAGCAAGAAATAAAACTGACGAAACTACTGGTCCGGAGTCAAGATTATTCCTTACATAGTCCCAAAACGTTTCGAGCCACGTATCGCCAGAATCAGTCTTAATAAAGTTCATAAAGACGAGAATAACAGCAAAGAACAAAACAATCGTCAAAAAGCGTCTCCAGTACTTGTTTTCCGCAAAAGTAAATTCTTTATCGCCATGCAATGATCCTGCAAGGAGCATAAAACTAATCAAAATAACAAGAATAAGCGTAATAACAGGTAATGCCTCATTGAGAACCGCGACAATATTCGTAGCAGCAACAACCAATAAACCAAAAACAAAAGAGACTAAGGCATTAACATTACGTTTTGGTTCATCACCTTCTTTGCCAAGAATCTTCGTTTTTTCAAGTAAGGCAAAAACAAGAGCAAAAACAAGAATGAAAGGTAAAACAATATCAAAAAAACCAAAAGCTTCTAAAAAATCGATCGCTGCTCCTAGCGGTGAAACCATGAAATGAAAATGCCAAAAGACTATTTAAATGTTACTAAGCATCAAAGCAAGAAATACGAAGCAATGCAAGCTTATTCCTGTTTTCCTTCATAACTAGGAATAGCACTTTTAGAGATAATCATGATATTTCCAATAGCCTTCACAAGTTGATGAGGAACAATAACACCTTTAACGCCACCAAGGATCTGATGTAAGCTAGAATTCTTCGTCGATCGAATCTTCCATCCAAAAACCTTATTCATAGTAATAATGGATTCTTCAATATCACCAAAATAATCACCCTGATCCGTAAAAACCTTCATCTCATAAACATCAGTAACTTTACGTAGATTAAGTGGCATAACGCATCACAACCTTTTTAACTATTTAAGCTTTTTCATAGTAAAATGGCTAGATACAGAAATATTCTCATTTTAGGAACATCTCACATCGCAAAAGAAAGTATAGAAAGAGTAAAAGAAGCGATAGAAAAGACGCAACCAGAAGTAATCGCGCTAGAACTAGATGAAGGAAGATTACGCTCCTTAACAACCAAGAAAAAAGCAAGTAAAAAAGAGATAATAAAAGTCTTAGGGATAAAGGGATTCTTATTCAACAGTATAGGTGCAGGTATAGAGCAGTATTTAGGAAAAAAAACAGGAATAATACCAGGAACAGAAATGAAAACAGCAATAGAAATTGCAAAAGAAAAAAACATAAAAATAGCAGTAATAGATCAGCCAATACAAATAACAATAAGAAAATTAGTATCATCAATAACAAGAAAAGAAATAAAGACATTCATAAAAGAATTTCTTTCATCACTCATATCAACAAAGAAACAAGAAAAATTTGATTTGAATAAAATACCCTCTCAGAAACTAATAAAAGAACTCATAAAAGAAACAAAAGAAAAATATCCCTCGATATACAAGGTACTAGTACAAGAAAGGAATGTTTATATGGCAAAAAAACTAAACAAATTAAGAGAAACCTATCCAAAACAACAAATTCTTGCCATAGTCGGGGCAGGTCATGAAAAGGATATCATAGGTGAATTAAAATCGATAGAGAAACAAAAACAAGTATAAGTGCAGCAATAATACTCGGAGTAGTATTTGGATTCAATGATAATCTTGCGACATTTAACATATCCAATTATCTTGCAAATATCATAAAGTTCATAGTATTGTCATTTATTGCCATAACAATACATCGATGGGCACAAAGTTATTATGCAGACAGAATAGGAGCAACAACAGCATTAACACTTTGGATTTCAAAAAGAAAAACAAAGCAGAAAAAAGAAAGATCATTTCCTAGTGGAGTGATAATACCCTTACTCATAAGTTTCTTATCGAATGGTCAATTATTTTTCGCAGCAACAACATCGACAACAACAACGGTAAAACCAGCATACCGTCTAGGAAGAAAATTCACCAGGTTAACAGAATTCGAATACGCAAAAGTAGCAGTAATTGCACCGCTAGTTCACATACTTATTGCAGTGATATTCAATTTCTCAAATAACACAATAATACAGAATTTCGCACAAGTAAACACGATGATGGCGATCTCCTATATGCTTCCCTTACCAGGACTTCTTGGTTCCACGATTTTTTTTAGTTCAAAACCATTATATGTCT
Organism: Candidatus Woesearchaeota archaeon; assembly: GCA_964361555.1. GTDB lineage: Archaea > Nanobdellota > Nanobdellia > SCGC-AAA011-G17 > JACPIM01 > CAYIBE01. The sequence goes on from CAYIBE010000069.1 coordinate 4,045, forward strand.
TTTCTGCTTCATTTATTCTTGCTTCTGCATTATTAATAAAAATAATATCAAGTACATATACGATAATTCTTGCAACAATAATCGCAATATTATGTCTTATCATGTATTTTTGGCAGTTTTATAAAAAGTGATAGAAGCAATTATTTTTGATATGGATGGAGTTCTAGTTGATACAGAACCTCTTCATGCAAGAAGCTACATAAATGCATTATCAACATACGGTATAAAATTAGAAGAAGAGGAGTATTACGAACACTGGACTAAAAACGGAAGCGGAATAGTTGAATTCATCAAAAATCCATGATACTCACCAAACAATACTAATTTTATATTATTAGCTCTAAT
>CAYIBE010000070.1:0-4318 GCA_964361555.1 Candidatus Woesearchaeota archaeon
ATAACAATCTTTCCTCATACGGTATTAATAAAAACAAAAACAGAAAAAGAAGCACGGAGCCTTTATTCAAAATATATTGGGAATTAAGTGAAATTGAAAAAGTCGCTTAAAAATCAATTGCTCCTTTAATAGGCTCGCCGTCAAAAAAATCCCCATAGTAACTTGGAGGCTCATTTCCTGGATTTACAACCAATAATACTTCATATCTTTCTTTGATTTCCCAATGAGCATCCGCACCACCATCACGCACCGGAGAGTAATCTGGCTCTCTAAGTTCAATACCCTTTCTTTTTAACACGATCTCTTTCATTCTAGGAACAGCTCTTACTAACTTATCAATGGTTTCATTAGACGGAGCCTTAGCTCCTTCTCCATCAAAATCATCTTCCAATGAGCGTAATTTATTGATTTTCATTTTTGTTACAGATAGAATAAATCAATACTTTATAAATTTTTCTATTGTAACTACTTCTAGGTTAATTCATACGCCAGAATTCTGAACTTGAAATCCTTCGGATTTTGCCCAGCTGTGCTTTGGCAAACTGAACAAGAAAAACCTTGTCATTATAGTTGCCTAAAAAAGCATAGAATTAATGATACTAGAGTATAGATAGAAAACAAGAAGTTCTATGACGTTCTTGACGTTTTTTGACGCACACCTTCGACACATGGAATTACTCCCTGATGAGGACTTGTGCCAGGATCATGAGAACGACAGTCAAGGTTAATGCAATCCACATTTGCTATAAAATTTATATTAAAACCAAAATCACTTGGATACTGGTAGGAAAGTGTTTTTCCATGTTCATATTTTTGTTGTTTTGATTTTTTTGTTGGTAACCCTTGCGTATTGAACGCGCGAGGTGCTAAATCAATCTGCACATCGGTCATGAGACATTTCTCTAGGGGACGTATAATACTTTTTTCTCTAATCCCGCCCATAGTTTCCTCTCTATATAGATTATTATCTCCTAAAAAAAGGCGACGAGACAGCAAAGAAAAGTTCCTATATCCATCTCCTTCAATAAATTCATCATTAAGATTAATCCAACATCGTCTAAAAAGGTATGTGTGAAGATCTCGCACCTGTTCTCTCGTTAGCTCTTTTCCTGAAACAGTAAGTAAAGGTGTACGTTTTTGATAAGCATTATTTACATGAAGAAGATATGGGATGAAAAGAGAAGAAGAGACCACGTGAAGATGTTGATAAGCTAATTCCTTAAATTGATCCTCTCGCGTGAGATCATTCAGCATCTGATTTCTTCCAAGAACAATATCACTGCCAGGAAGTTGAATAAATGAATCATATTCGCTGCGAGGAATGTTATCCGGAAGCGTTAATGGTTGTCTTGGTCTCATAGAAGAACAGTAATATACCCTATTTTTAAACCTTTCTGCAAGAGTATCACTCTAGAGTGATCCTAATAGAAAGATTTATATATTAGAAAGACTACTTTAAAGTAATAAAATGGATAAGGGGTCTATCGTTTTCAATATACTCGTAACAATAACGCTCGTCGTTATTGTCGCAACACTTGTTGTTGCCTTAGATACACCTCAAGAAAAAACATCCCCTTATGACAGAATAAGAGAAGATCAGATTCACGTCTATAAAGACAAGATCGTCATTGACATTAGCGACGCGAGCTGGGCATCATATACAGATACAAACTCCATGGATCCGATATTAGATTTTGGAGCAAATGGACTTGAGTTAATACCAGAAAGTGAAGATAATTTATTCGTCGGTGATATTGTTGCGTACGAATCAAAGATAACCTCTGATCTCATCGTGCACAGAATCATAGAGATCAAATACGATGACGAAGGAAAGTATTTTGTACTTAAAGGAGATAATAACAAAACATCAGATCCGGAAAAAGTAAGATTTTCACAAATAAAATATGTACTAATAGGAATAATATATTAAAATGAAAGAAATGCAATGTAAAAACTGCGGCGTAATCTTCGAAGTAGAAGGAGATCTGCCATCTATAGAATGTACTTGCAAGAGCAAAGAATTCGCATCAATTAAATAATGCTCACCTCTTGTTTGCCCAGAAGGACGGCCTCGTCCAGTGCTTTGGATGAGGCTTTCTTCTTGGGTTTTAACTAAAACCATGCAATATAATTCTATATAAATAAGTTCTTCTTACGTTCATTAGTGTTGGATATTCACAAGACTATCTTAAATATGCTTTAGAACCTTAGAGAGTAAAGCATTTAAACTAGTAATGCTATGAAAATTACAATGGGAGAAACAATTCTAGTATCAAAAAACGAGTATAATCGCTTGAAAGAGTTAGAGAAATTGGACTTTGATTTAATGAGACAATTCGCTAGTAGCTTAGAAGACCTTAAACAAGGCAGATTCAAGAAACTTGCCTAGAGATTATTTCAGCTATTTTTCTGTATTCATCTAACTGAGATTTAATATGATTTATAGTTTCTTGTTGATCTTTTTTTCCACTTGTAGCTACTAACAAAACTAAATTCAGATCTTCATATATCAAATAATAAACTCTCTTTTCCTTCACTCTTTTCTCTCTAAGGAAAGGATAACTTAATTGATCTCCAACATAAGGATTTTCAGCCAATTTATGCGGTAATTTCTCAGCGGCTTCTCTATCAGTTTTATCCCATTTCTCAAGTTCTATCAAATAAGTATCAGTACCTATAACATTAAACATTATATCAGTAAAGACACTCTAAATTAATAAAGCTTTCATAGGCATAGAAAGTTTTATGTATTAAATAATAAAATCTTCTCCATCGGTCAACAATTCGCTGTTGAGTACTAGGAAAGACATGTTCTATATAGATCTCTAAGACACACGATAAAAGTTATAATTACGATTTCTACACTAAAAAGAAACAACAATCATATTCCACAATAATCCCAAGTGACCGGCGCGCTTATAAATAATAATAACTCCGCATATAAGAGTGATTCGACTATGAAACTAAATAAAAGAATTGTAATAAATCCAGAAGTAATGGTAGGCAAACCAGTGATAAAGGGTACGAGAATACCTGTAGACACAATAGTTAGACCGTTAGCTCAGGGAGTAACTCAAGAAGAAATTTTAGAAGACTATCCAAACTTAGAAAAAGAAGATATATGGGCAGCGTTAGGATATGTAGATAGAAGTTTTAAAATCTAAGAACCGACAACAGCCTTAATTCTCCGTATACCGGAAGCAACAGCTTCTTCTTTAACAATCTTAAACACACCTAGCTCTTGTGTATTCATGACATGAGGACCAGTACAAATCTCTTTAGAAAATCCCTCGATAGTATACACCGAAATTTTGTCACCATATTTATGCTCAAAAAATCCTAATGCACCCAAACGTTTTGCTTCAGAAGGAGACATTTCTTCTCGTTTCACAGGTATTTTTTTTGTAATTTGTTCATTCACTAAATCTTCTACTTTTTTAATTTCACTAGCAGTTAATTTACGATGAAAAGAAAAATCAAATCGTAATCGTTCAGGTGTAATATTCGATCCTTTTTGTTGCACCTCTTCACCAAGAACGTTTCGTAAAGCACTATGCAATAAGTGCGTTGCCGTATGAAGTTTCGTCGTTTCTGTACTATGATCGGCCAGCCCAGAGCTAAATTTACCCTTCGTTGCGGTTCTGCTCAGTTCCTGATGTTTCTGAAATTCTCGTTCAAATTCCGTTCTATTCAATTTCACATGATGTTCTTTTGCAAGTTCCTCTGTCATCTCTAAAGGAAATCCATACGTAGAAAACAACACAAAAGCATCTTTTCCAGTAATAGTCTTACGTTTCATCAATTTATCAAACTGCTTCAATCCTAAAGAAAGTGTTTGTTTAAATTTTTCTTCTTCTTTTTGTAATTCTTTCAAAATAAATGCTTTTTTTTGTTCTAATAACGGATATTCCTTCTTATAAAGTTGAATAACATCTTGTGCAAGAAAAAAAGTAAAATCTCGCCCAATACCAAGTAATCGGCCATGACGAATAGCATTACGAATAAGTCGTCTCAGCACATATCCTTGTTCAATATTAGAAGGAGCAATACCTCGCTCATCACCTAATAAAAAAACAGCACTTCGTAAGTGATCAGCAATAACACGTTCAGATCGTGTATTTTTTTTCATTGCCAATTTTTGTATACCATGAAGAAGGGGTAAAAAAAGTTCAGTGTCATATACGCTCTCCTTTCCCTGCAAGACGGCGGTTGTTCTTTCAACGCCCATGCCAGTATCAACATTTTTTTGTTTCAGGTGAGCATATGCGCCATCTGCAGTTTTTTCATACTCCATAAAAACATCATTCCAAATTTCTAC
>CAYIBE010000071.1:0-4185 GCA_964361555.1 Candidatus Woesearchaeota archaeon
TTTATAGAATGGAGTCTATTATTATATAGAAAAGAGGAGGGATTACGATTATACATCCAATGATTACGTTCCATATTGCTAGTTTTTTTATTATTTTTTCGCGAATTAGAATAATGCCCTTCATTAAACTCCATATTCCCAACATTAAAAAAATGATTATCGAAACGAAATATAAGAAAAACGATATAGCCTGAAATATTCCACCTTCAACTAAATTAAGGATTGTTGTAAAAACACCAGCGACACCAGAAAATATTCCTAATATAGAAATCCATATAGCCATCAAAATCAGTGGCACGGCATCTCTATTTTCTTTCTTCTTTATAATGATAATCGCTTCGAGCAGCGCCCAGATCCCTATACCAGATAACACTACAAAAGACGCTATTTGGAACGGATCTGCCGCTTGAAAGATGAATACTCTTGCTAAAAAAACACCTAAATAATTAGACGATAAAAAAAACCAGATTAACAGAGCAACAATTGAAATAATTAACCTGTTCTCAGTTTTCATGTTCTAGATGAAATCTCTTTAACTTTATAAGATTTGCTTATTCAACACAGAAAAGAATATAACGTTTGATGTATCTTTCTGTTTCATTTTTCAAAGACCATTCTCGCATCAACAACTTTTGCTGTTTTTTCGTTTACTATTAGTGGATTGATGTCGAGTTCTTGTAATTTTTTATATTTTAATGGAATCTTTGATACTTTTACTAATGTTTGCTTAAGAAGACTCATATTTGCTTTTTTTCCACGTTTTCCTTCTAAGGCTTCCTTATACTTGAGATCGTTAATCATTGATTCTGCATCTTTTTCCGTTATTGGACAGGCACGAATGGAGATATCTTTCATGATCTCTGTATAAATACCGCCAGCACCAAGCAAGAGAACATGTTGGAATGTTGGATCTTTTTTTATTCCTATAATTAACTGATGACCTTCATGATATTCTTGTGCAAGAATTCCCTGTAACCTTATTTTTTTTCTTTTTGCTATCTTGATGAGATCATTAAATTCTCTTTCTAGCTCTTCTTTTGTTTTAACTATTTTTACGCCACCGATATCTGATTTGTGAATTACTTGTTTTGAGATTATTTTTAATACGAGAGGAGGTTTAATTTTTATTTCTCGTGATAAATGAACGAGCTGATTTTTTGCAATGGATACGTATGATTTAAGAATTTTTTCTGCTTCGACTTCTGTTAATATCTCTTTTTTCATGCTCAGAAACATGTATTTGTTCTTTAAATATCCTCGTCTTCTGGCAGTATTACCTTCAGTTGTAGTGATGGTTTTTTTCTTACTAGTCCTCCTATTTTTCCATATATTTTTAGAACTATTCTTTCAAACGGATTATATTCTTGAGAGAGTATACCGATATATTGCTGATTAGGGACATAACGCAAATTGTTTCTTACTAATTCTTGTGTTATCTGTTCTCTTTTTTGTTCTAAATATGTCCTATCATATGATGATCTAACTCCTTTATTTCTTAAACGAGCTAATTTACTCTCTATACCTTGTAAGGTACATATCTGTTCCATTTTTCTTCTTTCTTCTGCGGAAAGTTTTCTTCTCACTGCATTTATTTTTTCTATTTCTTCTCTACAGATTTCATCTAGTTCTTCTACTGTTTTTTTTGACATCTTTAATTCCCTATACTTTTTTATTTATAATTTTAACTATCCCTTTGTAGCAAAAAGCAATCTTTATATACCTTTACTCACTTCTTTTTTCTGAAAGATGGTGACATAATGGACGAATTGTTATTTTTCTATGGTACAGAGTGTGTACACTGTCATGAGATGTTCCCCCTTCTTGATCAATTAGAAAAAGAAGAACATGTTTCTGTTAAAAAAATAGAAACGTGGCATAATGCGAAAAATGCTGCATTGTTAAAAACATTAGATACTATTAGTTGTGGTGGTGTGCCCTTTCTCTTTAATGAAAATACGAGAAAAGCTATTTGTGGCGCTGTTTCTTATGAACGATTAAAGACATGGGCATTGGGAGATTAGTTATGCCCATAAAAACTATTTCACCGTTTGATGTTACGTACATGCAGATCCTTGATGAAAAAGGAAAGTGTGATGAACGATTACGACCAAAATTAAAACCCAATGAACTTAAACGTATTTATGAAAGTATGGTTCTTAGTCGTACGTATGATGAGAGAGCTCTTTTGCTTCAACGACAAGGAAGGATCGGAACATTTGCTTCATTGCGTGGACAAGAAGCGATCCATGTTGGTGCTGCTTTGGCTGCGCGAGATTCTGATTGGATTGTTCCTAGTTTTCGTTGTGAGGGTGTTTATGTTACTAAAGGCTTACCTATTGTGAATATTTTTCAAGTGTATGGCGGAGATGAACGCGGTTATGTTTGTCCTGCTCATGCCCATATTACTCCTTTTGAAATTACTGTTGGAACGCAAATGCTTCATGCTTGTGGTATTGCTTGGGCGTCTAAACTGAAGAAAAAAAATATTGGTGTTTTAACTTTTTTTGGTGATGGTGCTACGTCGGAAGGTGATTTTCATGAAGCAATGAACTTTGCCGGTGTTTTTAAATTACCCGTTGTGTTTATCTGTCAAAATAATCAATGGGCTATTTCTGTTCCGCGAGAAAAACAAACTGCTTCTGAAACGTTAGCTCAGAAGGCCATAGCTTATGGGTTTGATGGATTGCAGGTTGATGGCAATGATGTTTTTGCTGTTTATCTTGCAGTAAAAAAAGCTCTCGATCATGCACGCAAAGGTCAAGGACCAACGATGATTGAATGCCTTACGTATCGTATGAGTGATCATACGACAGCGGATGATGCATCACGATATCGTAAAAAATCAGAGGTGAAAGAATGGGAACAAAAAGATCCTATTGAACGTTTAGCAAAGTATTTGCTGAAGAAGAAAATTGTTGATCTTGATTATTTTGTTCGTGTTAAGAAACGAGCTGATCATTATGTTGATGAAGCTGTTCAACAGTATGAAAATTTACCTCCTGCTGACCCCGAAGATATCTTAGCGTATACATATGAAGAAATGACAGAAACTCTTAAGGATCAGATGAGTGAATTACAATTACGAAAGGAATTGAAAGATGACAAAAAATAAATTTGTTATTGACCCGATTTGGTGGATATTGTTTTTGATACTACTCATTCTTTTAATTATTTGGTTGATAAAGGGTGTTTCTTAATGAAATTATTTATTAATTTGGATTTTAAAAATGAGCCTATATTTGCATTAATTAATTTAGTTCTTTATATCCTGTTAATAATTGTAATTTATCAAATTTTTTTGAAGATTACGGAACATAGTCCATTATTTGAAACTGTTACAATGAGTTTATTAACAATAATTATCATAAATAGTTTACGATATGGATATTTGTTGGGAAAGTTTATAGGAGAAAATAATGAATTTAGACAAAATGTTAAACAGTCATTTAATTATCTAAGAGAAGACATTAAGGAGATTAAGAAAAAATGAGTTGGAAAAATTTACCTTATTGGAAGAAAGGAGCATTTATTTTTTCAATACTAAGTATACTAATATCTTTATCTCCTTTAAGATATATCATCTATGTTTTTCTTGGAGCTTTAATTTTTGGAACAACTAACTTAGAGTATCTCGTCTTTAAGAACCCTAATTTAGAATCTTTACAAGTGAATTTATTTGGCATTATTTCAATGTCGTTTATCTCTCTTGTTATTTTCTTCTTACTAGGTGCAATTTTTGGTTGGACTATCGGAAAAATAAAATTTGGAGGAAAGAATGAACAAGAAAATAAAAAATAAAATTATGAATATATTAACAATAATAGGGATAATATTAGCTTTTATAATCTTAGGTATGCTTTTATATAAATTACTATGATGCGTCTTAAAAATTTATTAAATGGATTGTCATTTCTAATTACTGTAATTTTATTAGTCTACGGGTTTGTAAAAGGCTATACTTTTATAGAATTGACTCTTTATAATTTATACTTTATTATGCAAATAATTGTCCAAATATTGAATGTGTTGGATGAAGGGGAAAGAAAAGAGTAAATGGCCAACTTGAACCTTGTTGAAGCAATTAACTTAGGATTGAAACAGGAGATGGAGAGAGACTCTGATGTCGTTATCTTAGGAGAAGATGTTGGTGTTGATGGCGGCGTTTTTCGTGTTACTGATGGATTG
>CAYIBE010000072.1:0-4115 GCA_964361555.1 Candidatus Woesearchaeota archaeon
GACTGTGGGGATCCTGAAGGTGTTGCAATAACTTGCTGCAGAATAGTAAAGAGTAAAAACCAATGTGCAAATCGATGCGACCTTAAAACGCAACAATGCGCTTGGGGTTCAAAAGATTCAACTGCTTGTAAAACAAAAGTTACTCAAGAATGCGTGTTAGTTTAATTTACTATTCAAGAACTCGCGCTTGAAAGCGTTGTCAATCCATCTAAGCCTCTTGAAAGTTGTTTCGCTAAAAAATCAAGTTCGAGAGGGATTACTTTTTTTCTGTAATTATTCATTCTTCTGTTTGCACGAGCAGGACTACCAAAATAATACAAAGAACCCATGGCGATTCCAACAACTCCAAGAAAAACAAGAGGCGCTACGCCAGTATACCACTGCAGCATTTCTTCATCAAGCATATTGAGAGGTTGAAGATTATTTTTCCAGTTCGTTGGTTGTAGATAATTCATAACATCGCTATGAAGAAATCGTTTCCAAAAACTTTGTGAGACCCAGAATTCAGAAAGTTTATAGTTATGCGTTGCTGCCCAACCAATATCGCTTAGAGCATGACTTGCGATAGCGAGTGATCCAATAAGAGGAAGACTTCTCAGAGCTCTTTTCCATGCTGGTTTTTCCATGATCGTTACTTCGCTCATGTTCAGAGTATCTGCATCAGCATTTTTTCCTGTCGATATTATTTTGTTAACGTATGGATGAACACTATGCCTTAACTGCTTATGTGTATCCTCATTGTGCATGCCTTGCTCTTTATAACGTTCAGCTACGGTATCAATAAAATTGTTCACGACAGGTACATACTGAAGTGATGATATCTTTTTCGTTCTTTTCCACGAATAGTCTCTTTCCTTTCCAAAAAGAACATCTCCTACTTTTTGTACTTCTTTCTCGATAAACGAGTCTACAGGAGTTTCGCAGAGTTTGCCTTCTAATGTCATATATTTATAGTGGTGCTTCAAGTATTTAAAAATTTCGATAGTACTATCTTTAGAGTAGTAAAACTTTTACTTCCTGTTTATGAAATTGAAATATGTAATTATTTCTCTGTATTTTTTAGATTGTTTTCCAAGAATTCGAGTGTTTTCTTCCATGCATCTTCTGTTTCTTTCTGCGCATAATTTGTTCCTGAAGGATTTGCAAAGGCGTGGCCGACGTCTTCATAAATATGTATTTCGTTTTGAATGTCGAGCTCATTTAATGTGTTTTCGAATTGGCGTACTGTTTCTATAGGGATGGATGTATCTTCTGCACCAAAAATGCCAAGAATGGGGTGGTTGATTTTTTTGAGTTGTTCTTGATCTGTTACAAGACTTCCGTAATAGATTATTGTTGCATCAATGTTTTGATCATTAAGCGTGATCTGGAGAGATTGCTGTCCTCCAAAACACCAGCCAAGAGATGCAATGTTTTTTACTTGTTTTTCTTTGAGATACGCGATGGCTGCTTTCATATTGTTTATTGCTTCATCTGGATTTTCTCTTACTCTTGATGATAGTTCTTGTGCTTTTTTTGCTTCTGTTGCAACTTCTCCGTTATAGAGATCAACGGCAAGAACTTTGTATCCTTGTGATGCTAATTTTTTTGCCATTTCTTTGATATTCTCATTTAATCCCCACCACTCATGAATCATGATTACTCCTGGAACTTGTTCTTGTGTTGTTGGTTGTGCGAAAAAACCTTTTGCGTTCGTGTAATATCGTACATCTTCTGTTGTGATTTCGTAACGATTTTCCGTTGTTATCGTGTCGATGTTTTTAGGTCGGTATAGTTGTGTAGAGAGAATAATCACCATAGCAATAATAAGAATGATAATAACGAATATTTTCTTCATATTCATGATGAAATTTTGTTTTTTATATAGTTTCTGTTTAAGAGTTGTAATGAACGCTCGCATCGAGAACATATAAAGTTGCCCTGTTTAGATCACCAGAAAAAACATAATTCTATATAAAGGACAAAATGCATTATATCCGCCTGGTTAAGTATAAAGTCTTCAGAACAGATGAATTCTAAAAGCTAATGAACAAAATGTTGACAAAAGTTCAACAACAAGGCGTAGACCATATAGAAGAGGAAATTTCAGATGTTGGATTTACAGGAAAACCTTTGGGATATAAATTTTTAAGAGAAAAGAGAGTTGGTGAGGGAAAAAGAATTTATTTTTTAATCTATGAAAATCTAAATGCCACTTTAATGGTTTCCGTAAGTGATAAGAAAACCCAACAAGAAACTATAAATAAAATTAAAGAATATCTTCCAGAATTCAAAAGCCTTGCGGAAGAATTAGTAAAATCTACCTAACTCTTCTTATTCTGCCATGTTTTACATCTTCTAAGCTTCTTTTAAAGCTTTCAACTAGTTCCCAATCTACCTTTTCCAACTTTTTCAATTTTTCATACTCTTCCTTTGATATGGTCACAGTTTCCATATTTTGTCTATACTAATAGGAGTTTATATAATTTGTGTATTGAATATTACGTCTTATTGTAGATATTCTTTCTATGGCCTACTTTTATAACAAGGATAAGCAATTTCCCTTTATCGAGATCTAGCAATACTCGATAATCTCCCACTCTGAACTTATAGGCAGGATCTCCGACAAGCTTTGTAATGAACGCTTCTGGCCTTATTTTGATTCGTTCAAGAGCAGACACAATTCGTTCTTGATTTTTGCGTTCTAACTTCTCTAACTGTTTCTTTGCTTTCTCAGAAAAAATGATTTCATACATTTACAACCTAAGATCTTTTTTGACTTGGTCTAGTGTATGGTGTTTGCCATTTTTTATTTCGGCGCGAGCTTCTTTGAGTTCTCGTTTTGTTTCTTCGCTTAATTCCTGAACGTCTTCTATTAAATCCCAGATAACTTCTTCATATGTTTCCTTTTCGAACATTTTCTTCTTAGACAGTTCCTTTTGCAATGTTTCTGTTATTTGTATTGATGTTACCATAGCTTGCTATAGTTTTCTATAGTATATAAACCTTTCGTTTTCTGAAGAGTATTGCGCTTATGTGTCAGCACATTTGTGTACTGAACTTTTTTGCAGGTGTTGAAAAATGTCAGACAGTCAAGATAGATTAAACGTTCTTCTGAATCTCTTTGATTTGTTTTACAATTCTAGCACGTTTTATTCTTGAATCATATAAAAAAAAGAAAGCAATTGCTCCAATAATAAGAGACAAAAAAATAACTGAAACTAAGGTGGATAAAAAATAAAATTTATTAAAGTCTTTAATGTAATCAATTTCTACAAGAGATAAAATTAATCCGGTTGCTCCCAAGACTATTCCGAGAATTATCTCGAAACAAGTAGAAAAGATTGTATGTGACCTTGAAACGTACCTTGAATAAGCTAAATAATTTAATTCTAGATCTACATCATCATGCTTCGCCATATTTTTTGGTATTCGTTTCAATTTTCCTTACAGTTTTTTCAATAAGATACCAACTAAAAATTCCAATAATGAAAAAAATTAAGAAAATAATAGCATAAATAAAGTTTAATTTGAAAAATAAATAGTACGCTCCAAAAAATATCCCCAATCCGGTTCCAAAAACAGATATTATCGAGAAAAAAGGCAATATTTTTTTAATAAATCCAAAGGGTTCTTTATTCGCTTGTACATTCAGCAGGCTTAAAACCATTTTCTTTAGCCTCCTCTAAACTTCTAAAATTTACCATATCATTACTATTTAGATTACTCGTATCGCAATTTTTTAAATCATAATAAAGGTTTGACTTTTTATCACCAATGTACCTATTTTCAGAAATTAGATTATATGAAGCTAAGATGCCACTAATGACTAGACCTACCAATATAACACCACCTATTACAAGTTCAGTTTGACCTCTTTTATTCATTCGTTTATTTAACATCATATTTATTTAAATATCCTCCTGATTACTAATGGATAACAAACTTTTTAATAATTGCGAAAACCCACTACGCCCCTATCCTGTAGACTTAACAAACATATATTTTGTCACTTTACGTGATATTCTTGAATATATCAGAAACCGAGTTTACCTTTATAGACTTTTCTTTTTTTCTTCTTTCTAACTCCTTTTTAAACTCCTCTTTCAACGGCAATTCATCAACAGGATGCCAGT
>CAYIBE010000073.1:0-4065 GCA_964361555.1 Candidatus Woesearchaeota archaeon
TGCGGAGCTTCGGGTAAATGAACAAGGCACTTATCTAAGATGTTGGAAGAGAGGATTGATTGATCGGTTGGTTGGTGGTGGAGTTTTGGTGAGGAAAAAAAGACAAAACGGATTTCTTAAGAACAAATCGAATGAGGAATTAATTGGTCTTGTTTCTGAGAAGCATCAAGGAGAAACCATAAAGGAGTTTGAGAGGAATGATGGTGGTCTTTATCGGTGTGCTCGAGAATGAAAATTGATTGATCGGTTGGTTGGTAGTGGGGTTTTGGTGAGGAAACAACGGAATCTGGAGTTTATTAGAGAGATGTCGAATGAGGAATTTATGAAATATGTTTCTGAACTTTATCAAGGAGAAACTATCAATACGTTTCGGAAGAAGGACAGTCGTCTTTATCAGATTGCTCGAGAAAGAAAATTGATTGATCGGTTGGTTAGTGGTGGGATTTTGGTGAGGGAACGTTTAGTTTTAAGAATACCAGAAAAAACCAAACAAGATATTATTTCACTTGTTGAAAAAACTGTTTTTAGTTATAGACAAATTGCTAATCGGCTGGGGGTTTCAAATTCTTTCATGGGGAACATTGTAAAAAAAGCAATTGAAGATGGTAATCTTGATGATGGTTATTTAAGGCCTGGTGGTTGGTTGTATTTAGAGAATGTGAGAAGAGATTCGATAAGGTCATTGGAGAATTGCTTGAACTATGGCTGAAGAATTTATTCATAAAATTGCAAGAGATGTAAAACGTGAATTGGAAGATACTGTTAGATATTGGCAAGCTTTATCCTCCAGAGCGACATCTGACGGCATAAAACCATTAGCAAGTCAAACACAACGCATTTTTGAAGTTGTTAATAATGGAACAAAAAGAATTCTCCTTGCTGATTCTACGAGTGCTGGCAAAACTTTTACAAGTGTTGCAATAAAATCTCTCCTTGATGAAGCGAAAAAGAAGTGTCATAAGGTGCTCCTTATTGCGCCCGCACAATCTTTGTATACTGCATGGACCAATAAAGAAGTAAATCGGTATTGCAGAGCTATGAATTTCTCTCCGCAGGTTGTACATACAGTAGAAAGTGTAAGTGGATTAGAATCAATTTTAGATAAAAATAACTTTAAAGAAGTTGATTTTGTTGGCATTAATTATGCAAAATTTGGTCTTAAAAACTGTCTTGAAGATAATTCATACTTTACCACTATGAGAAAACATATTGACTTATTTGACATCCTCATTTTTGATGAGTGTCAAAATTTCAAGAATCCTGGTTCTCATAGAGCAAAAGCATTTAAGCAGATTATTGATCGAACGATGGATAAGTATTTCTTAATGTTAAGTGCGACACCTGGACAAAATGGATTAGAAGATTTGGGGGTTCTTCTTCATTTTTTGGATCCAGCATTATACCGTTTTGGTCAATTTGATTACTCTGTCAATAGCACTGCCATTAAAGACATGAAACTTGCTGGGCGATGGTTTAATTTAGATAGAGAAGATCTCAAAACATTATTTGATCTTGGTGATTTGATTCGCCACGAACCTATTCATATTGACATTGAAAAAAAATTTGCACAACGGTATTTAACAGCGTGGGCTAATGGGGATTTGGATTTAGGGACAAAAATTCCCCGTCTCAATAGGATTCTCCTTGATGGGAAGATTCATGCTTTAGGACAAAAAAGAGGAAATTCCTTACTGCTAGAGGAAATTCTTTCATCAGCACCGCACGATGCTGGTATAGCTGTTTTTACTTATCTTAAAACAGGTGTTCAACAAAAGGTATCTCATTTGTTTTCACGATTGTATAGCAAAGAAAAAATACGAATTATTCATGGTGATACATCATTAGAAACCCGTATACGATATTGTGAACGATTTTCTGATGGTGATTTGAAAGTACTTATTAATACTAATGTTGTTGGCGAGGGCATTCCTATGAGTCCTGGTTTACGTGAAGTGCACGTACTTAACTTTCAACCTCAGATTAATCATGGTCATGCGCGCCAGATTGAAGGAAGATTCTATCGGTTTGGTCAAAAAAAGAATGTCCATATTTATAATTTACTTGCGGTTAACTCTTATCTCTTTGAAGAAATGCGTAAACTTGTTGAGTCTGGAGAATTAGAAAAAAGGTACCATGTTCTTTTTTCCAGTGCGTGGAGAGCATCTACAATTGACCAAGATTGTTATCATATTCAGCAACAAAAAGACAGAATTGATAGAGAACGATTGCGGGCAGGTATTACGATGTCCGAGGTTGAAAAAGCTATTTTTGAGTTACAAGGAGATTCTAAGAAATTGCAAAGAACGGGTGCTGAAACTGGGTGCTATCAGAGCCTGCCGCGCCACACGAAAGGAAAAAAAGAAGATGTTTTTGTACGAGGCATTATTTCTGCAAGAAAATTAGTCGGTGCTGGAATAACAACATTGAGGGAAGCAGATCAGGGTAGCGGCGCATACGCTAGAGCGTTTAAAGATCTAGTCTATGGATATGGGTGTGGTGATCCAATCGATGGAACTCCTGGCGATACGGCGCGAATGTTAAAATTAGTGAAGGAAGAAATTGAATCTCGTGTTGGAATTTTTAAGACAATTGTTGATGTTGGCTGTGGAAATGGTATCATTGCACGTATTTTTAATCAACCAATTATTAGTTTAGACCAAAGTAGTAAAATGTTGATGTATGCTAAAGAAGCAAAAACTCCTGGTCATCTTATGCAAGCATGTTTACAACAAATGCCTTTTTTTGATAATAGTATTGATCTGGTCACGAATTCTTATTGTTTGTTTTATAATCGACAGCAAATTGAGGGAAATAAAAGGGAAATAGAAGATTGTTTACTTGAGATGAATCGCGTTTTACGCGAAAATCGTTATGTAATGGTTACTTTACCAAACCAAGTAACTAGACAACAAGACTTTCAGTACGTAAAAGAAGCTTTAGGGCAGTATGGATTTTCTGTATTAATGTCGGATTTTTTCTCTGGGAAAGTGAAAACGAAAAGTGGAAGCAGAAATGAACTTCGCGGTTTTTATTTTCTTCTCGGGAAGAAGAGAGTATCTATAGATCATTATACCTCCCGTGGATTTGATGCTTTTGGTGATGTTAAATACCGAATACCGCGTACATATAGAACTGTTGAACTTCCTTCTGATAGTCTATTTGATGTAAAGCAAGAACGGAGAAAACAAAAAAGAAAGATTTACTCTGATTTTTTTGTCGATAGTAGAGGGAATACCCTCGATGTTTTGCTTGAGCGTTTAGAGGTTTGAGATGAAAAGATTAGAAAAAAGACCCAGTAGATCTTTTAAAAATAAATCTGACGAAGAGTTGGTTGGGAGAGAGATTTGGTGAGGAAGCATAGAAATCTTGAGTTTCTTAGAGAAATGTCGAATCTGCAATTGATTTCACATATTGATAAGTTTTATCGAAGACAAACTATAGCTGAGCTTCAGAGGAATGACGGCAGTCTTTATCAGATTGCTCGAAAGAGGAGATTAATTGATAAATTGGTGGAGAAAGGGATTTTGGTGAGGAAACTTAGACCAAGATTTTTTAAGAATAAATCTAATTTTAAGAATAAATCTAATGCGGAATTGAAGGAGCATGTTTCTCAGTATCATAAAGGAGAGGCTATCAATGAGTTTAATATGAAAGATAGTAGTGCCTATAATGAGTGTAGGAATAGGTGGTTGATTGGGGAGTTGGTTAGTGAAGGAGTTTTAGTTAGGGAGAGAAGAGATCTGAGGTTTCTGAGAAAAATGAATGATGAAGAGTTTATTCGGTATGTTGGTGAGAAGTATCAAAATAATACTATAAAGGAGTTTTTTAATAGAGATCCGCGTGTCTATAATATTGCACGTAAAAGAAAATTGATTGATCGGTTGGTTGGTAGTGGGGTTTTGGTGAGGCAGTGGTCAATACTACCAGAAACGACCAGACGAGACATTCTTTCGCTTGCTGAAGAGACTGGTTTTAGTTATAGACAGATTGCTGATCGGTTGGGGGTTTCAGATACTTCCATATTGGGTATTGTAAAAATAGCAGTTGAGAATTGTAATCTTGATG
>CAYIBE010000074.1:0-4064 GCA_964361555.1 Candidatus Woesearchaeota archaeon
CACATCCTGTTTTATGTATCCCATGAAGTTTTATATTTCCATAATTAATGACGTTAACATCTTGACCAACTTTCAATTTAAATTTTTGATCAAGGTTTACCTTATCAACTTCTTCATAAGGTGCACAATTGTCATTATATTTTTCACAAGCTGCAGTGTTATCTAACTCGCATTCTCTTAAATAATCTTCACAAAGATTATACGGCTGAGAAGGACATAGGTAAATCATACATCCATGTGAATCATAGTTTCCAGTAGGGTTGCCACCAACACATATTTGACATGCAACAGTAGGTGGACAATTATAGATCATACATCCTCTCTCATCATACCGTCCTGTAGGTTCTCCGTTTACACATGCCTGACATGCAACAGTAGGACAATTATAGATCATACATCCCCTCTCATCATAGTTTCCAGTAGGTTCTCCATTCTTACACATATTGCAGGCAATGGAGGAAGGTTTCTGCATACATGCGCCATCCTGACATCCAGTAGGACATGCATAAACATCTGAAACTCCGCCATGCAGCAGTCTATCACAGCTTCTTTCAAGGATGTAACAGTTTCCACCTTGGCATTCATACACTTCCTCAATGTCATTGTAAGATTTCCGCACGCCGCAAGTATCTATATAAGTTTCACCGTCTTTGGTAGCTTCCCCTTTAGTAAAATAGTCCTTACCATTATCGGTTTCAACACACTCAACGATATTTCTGGCCTCCTGAGCACATACCCCCTCACTGCACTTTTCATTATCAGCACAAGACTTGATAACAGTGCTTAATTCGGATACATCGGAACAATATACTTCAATAGTATGGATATTATCACTGCATGAATCATATGTTTTTTGATGCATACCATCTAGTATAACAGCATAACCTTTGACATTAACGTCATTAGATTGATCAGAATCTTCACATGCAACTATAATTGACTCATTATTCTCTGCTAGAGAAAATGATAAACTCAATAAAACAGAAATAAGAACGAAGATTATTATTTTTTTCATAGGAATATTCCTCCACAATTTCTAATATAAACATTTTCTCGTTATATATAAACCTATTCAAGACCACTAATGAAACTGAAGTTATGCTAATGATGAAAGATAATGTTAAATAGTATGATTCTCTCTCATTCTAGAGAATAAGAAGAAATAAGATGGAACAAAATGAGAGAATTTTAGTTGACGAATTCGACAACCTTCAAAAAATTAAAAAAGAAATAGATATAAAAATTGAAAAAGCGAGAAAAGAAATAATTGTTTTAACTCAGCAGAAAAATAAGAAGTTTTTATCCGGTACGCATAAAACGTGTTATGTAAAAGAATTTGAAAAAGTTGTTTATCCTGAAAATAAAGAATTCCTTATTCAACTCATCAAAGAAAAAAAGTTATATGAACAATTTTCATCGTTGAATTACTCAAGATTAAGTTCATGCATAATCAAAGGAGGAATTGATAAAGAAGTTCTTGATTTAGTAAAAAAAGAAAAGAGTTTTAGAGTCTCGTTAATAGACAGAGGGATCTAGACGATTGTTACAAGAAAGGATATATTAGAAAAATACGTAAAAAAATAAAAAAGAGTTAACCGATCTCAAAGACAACCTGCACATTGGCGTTCGTTTCAAGCTCTTCAGGTATAATTAATGTATCAGCAGCTTGTCGCGCAGCAACAACACTTTCTTTCTCTGCAGCAGCATATAATACCCGCGGATTATAGTAATAATCTTGGGAGTTTACAGATCTAATCTTTCCAAGTCTCACACCTAATCCATCCGCAATAGCCTCTGCTTTCTCTCGCGCATCACGTGAAGCTTTTTCCAATGCATCTTTCTTTGCTTCAGCTTGTTTTCCTTCAGAAAGTTCAAACTGAATACTATTCACAACAGTCACACCGCCTTTAACAGCAGCGTCAATAATTTGTCCGACCTTACTAAATTGTTTTGTTTTTACAACAATATTATTGGTTGTTTTATATCCGAGAAGCTCTCTTCCATTGTCAGAAGTGTAATCATACTCAGGATAAACATTAAAATTACTTGTCTGAACGTCGCTTGCAGAAATACCAATCGCAAATAACTCATCACGTACTTTATCACTGATACGTGCATTTTCTTGTTCGCTTTTTTCTGCAGTATCATCCGTTGTCTCCACCGACATATACACTTTAACCTCATCAGGCAAAATATCTGTTGTTCCAATGCCCGTAGCAGAAATAGTATTCTGAGTAGGATCGCTCACGTTTTGTGTACATCCTGTAAAAAAGAGTACAAAACTAAGTACAAGCATTAAGAAAATAATATTAGTTTGTTTCATAGGGACAACCTCCAGATTATCATACTGTTCAGAAGAAGAAGCTCATATATAAATATGTTCTAGACTTCAAGTACATTTGTAGTCATACAATCAAAAGAATAATAACCTTTAAAAGCCATAATGCTAAATCCTTACTGGTGGGCTCGTAGCTCAGCTTGGATAGAGCACTAAAGTTCAAAAGCTGTGTATGCCTTCTAAGCTAGGGGTCGTCGGTTCAAATCCGACCGGGCCCGTTTTCTAAACAAGCGCCCCCATTCATATACCAATAAATTAACCTTTCTTTTGCATCATCAAAGGATCCAGAAATATTTCCAGGATACGTAAAGAAAGTATCCTCCTTCTCGTCATACTGAATCACAAAAGAGAGCGTAGTGCCTGGTGTTTGAGTATTACAAGGTTCACCAGAAACCATAATCGAAGAATCACCCGGTCCAATACGTAAATTCAACAGAGGAGGATTTTTTTGCGAACGTAACTGATCAACAAGCATCCCCAATTCTTTTCTAATCGTTATTCGTTCCATGAAGAATATACTACAAAATATATGTTATAAATGTATCGAAAATACGTTTTTTTAAAAACATAAACAAAAGAATTTATATATCTCCTCAAAAGAAGAAAAATATGTATCTTAAAAAAGATCAAATACCAATACTCATAGTAAACCTTCTTTTTTTAGCCATCTTCAGCATCTTATTCTTTGTAAGAAAAAACTATGAATTCGTGGTGTATATCGGTGTCATCATCTTTTTCTCAATAATCATCATCCTAACAAACAAAAAAGTACAGTACCCAAATATGGTTCTCTGGGGACTAACACTGTGGGCATTATTGCATATGTCCGGTGGCGGCGTCTACATTTACGGAAAAAAACTCTACGAGATCATTCTTATTCCATTATCAACAACATATGCAATATTCAAGTACGATCAATTTGTGCATATCATAGGATTCGGTGTTTCAACCTTGCTTATGCATCATCTTCTAAAACCATATCTCAAAGAAAAAACAGGAACAGTTGCTATTCCTATCGTAATAATAATGGCCGGTCTCGGTGTCGGAGCATTAAACGAAATCATCGAATTTATCGTAACAGTAATTGTACCAGAAACAGGCGTTGGAGGGTATACAAATACATCCTTGGATTTGGTAGCAGATCTTATAGGAGCTATAATAGCATATATCTATGTTTCTATAAGTAAATAATTACTTCACTATTTTTTAGATCCCTGCACTAAAAACGTTACTGTTCGTTCTCTATTATGATCTAATTCTACTAAAAGAATCTGCTGCCATCTTCCCTTTACAAGTTTTCGCTTGTCAATAATCAAGGAAAGCGAGCTTTGTAAAATCATTCCTTGCGCATGCGAGTGGCCATTAATACATTCATGCACAACACCATGTTCATCAGGTTCACATAAATGAGTAGTTCTTTTTCCATGAGGATTTCTACTATCGCGAACATCATTATGCCCATATTCTTCAGCAGGGTGTGCAAAGCGATCAAGCACTTTTTTCAAATCACCTTCAAGAGTTTCAGTACCAATCAAATTCTTTTCGTCTTCATTTACCCATAAACTGCATGTCGTATGATGCGTTTGAATAACAAGAACACCTGTTTCGACACCACACGATTGTATAAACCTCTCAATATCTTGAGTAATATTAATGAATTGAAGTCGATATTTCGTACGGTACGTTAGTGTTTTCGTTTTTGAAATAAAGGTCATTTTTCCCTAGC
>CAYIBE010000075.1:0-4022 GCA_964361555.1 Candidatus Woesearchaeota archaeon
AGTATTTTGCGTTAATTATTTTTTTTATTTCTTCTGCTTTCTTTTTTCCTATTCCTTCTACTTTTTTTAACTCTTCTTCTGAGGCGTTGATTGTGGAAATTATCGATTTAAATTCTTCTAGAAGTGCTTTTGCCAGTTGAGGTCCAATTGATGGAAATGATTCAATTACCAATTCTTGTTTTTCTTTTAGTGTTTGCGGTTTCCTTTTATTTAGTAATGAAATTACTTTCCTTGATTTTTCTAATCTTGTGGCTATTGTCGTGATAAACGCGCAAGTATCTCTGTAATTTCTTGTCGATATTACTGGAATTTGATAATCAATGGTTATTGAAGCGAGCATCCCCCTGATTGCGTTAGGATGAAAATTTCTTATTTCATAGATGTTTTGTGTTCCTTCTAGAATTAATAACGGAATGGCAAAATTTTCTTTGAGGTAGATCAATTGTTGTATTATTCGTTTGTCGATGATCGAGTTGAGGAAGTCGTTTGTTGTTTTTCTTTCGATGCCAATGTTTACTTCTTTTCCTTCCTGATCTTTTCCTTGGATGATGATATCTGCTGCTATTAATTGTTTTATTTCTGTCTGGTGTTTTTTTGATAATTCTCTTATAAGAGAAGTTGGTTCTCGATGATCAATGATTATTTTTGCCATTGTTTTTTCTTCTTTGCACAAACTATTTAAATTAACTCTTCTCTTTCTTTTTATGGTTTCTCATTATAAAAAAGGGAATGATTCATCTTATCAAAAACTTGTTCGGGAAATCTCTTCTCATGTGCCTGAGCAACAACGTAACGCTGTTCAACATGTTCTAGAAACTCATGAAGCGAAGAATACTTATCGTATCTTGCACCAATATCTTCCTGAAAATCTCGTTCCACCGTTGATGATCTCCGGCATTGAAGATTTTGCTCAAGGAAGAAACCTTTCACCTCATCGATATGTGTCGGTTGTTGCAGAAGAGTTAAAACAATTAGGCCATTATGATAATGTTATTGGTGAAATGCATCATAGACATATGTTGAATGATAGAGAATATACCCGCATTATGGCTACATTGAAGGGACATACTGATAAAAGTATCAAGGGACTTAAGGGGCTCGAAGCTCTTGTGCGTAGAGCTGCAGTTTTTATCTCTCTTCTTTCCGGTGTTGTTCTTATTTTAACTGTCCAACCAACAATTACGGGAGCAGTTGTAGGCATTCTTCCTACAGAGATCTTTCGACCGCTTATCGGCTTCGTTCTTTTGATTTTTTCTCTTTATCTTATTAAGGGAAACTAACTCCAGTGTTATGATTTATTTTGCATTGATGAAATAATATTTTTCATCTTCTTTTCATCTTTTTGAGACTTCCAATAAAATGCTTGGTCTCTCGTGTTTTTCGTTATCAAGTGAATTATTTTTCCTGTTTTTAGTCTCCCCACACGACCTGTTCGTTGTATTCTCCTAATTCCCGAAGAAGCCTGATCGAAAAAAATTGCTATAGATATTCCACCTTTAATATCTAGACCTTCTTCACCAATTGATGTCGTACAGATAACATTGTACTTTCCTTGTTCAAAATCTTTTATCGTTTCTAATTGTTTTTTTTGAGTAACCCCTTCTTTTTGCCCTATTAATTCTACAGGATTGATGCCTTGTATTTTTTTAATTTCCTGAACTATGTTCTTAACAGTATCTCTAAAATTAGCAAAGATAATTATTTTAGAATTTTGGTCGTTATTCAATTCTGCTTTTATTATTTCTGCCATCTTATTCAATTTTGGATGGTCTATGCTATTATCTTGAAGTTTTTGGAGTAACCCCCGCGCCTTAATTACTTGTGGTTCTTTGTTTATTGATATCGATGCTTTTGATGTTTCTGATTCTAGCTTTTGCATGAATTTTGAGAAAGAATTTAATCCTTGTGTTTCTAATAATTCAAGGGCGTGTGTTAGTTTAATCGCTCCGGAAGTTAATGATACTCCGTAATATGACGCGTTGTTTCCTCTTTTTGCTTCTGAGAAAAGATAATTTTGGAATAGTAATAAATCTTTTTTGCTTATTATTGAGATAGGTTTTGTTAATCCGAACTCTTTGATTTGCTTTAATTTTTTTTTGTAAACTTCTGTTAGCAAGGCGTGTAATTCTAAAAATTTTTCTGGAAGCTCTACTTCTATGAACTCCGTATTTTTCTTTTGCACATACTCTTGTATATCTGTATCTTCTGTTGATCTCATCTCTATAGCGTCTATGAAGAGATTTTCTTTTATTTCATTTATTTTTTCTTTTGTTGATCCTGGCGAAGCAGTTAATGCGATAATTCTTGGATATGATGATTGCTTAGCATATTGCTGAGCAATAATGGTGTTAGCGAATTTCATTCTGCTTCTGTGAGCTTCATCAACAACAAGAAGCGATATATTCTCCAGAGATAATCTTTTATTCTCCAGGTCTTTTTCAATTGTTTGTGGCGTAGCAATTATTATCTTTGCTTTATCGTATGCTTCTTCTCTTTTTTTTGGGAGGGTTGCTCCTGTTTGGAGTATTACATTTTCTTTTGGTATATTTGTTGATTCTTCACATTCTTTTCTTATCTGATCAGAAAGAGGCTTTGTCGGTGAACATACAATAACTCTTGAACTTGGAAATTTGTTCAATCTTTCTACTGCCAGAATAATGGCGATTTTTGTTTTTCCTAACCCTGTTGGGAGGATAACTAGAGTATTTTTCTCTTTTGCCGTTTCAACTATCTTTTTTTGATATTCTCTAGGAATGAACTTGATCTCAAACATTCTCTTTCTTTGTTAGTGAAACTTATAAAGTTACCTCGTGACTTGCGAATCTTCTCTTCGTTTTTATAGGTTTTATGGAAGGTAAGAACCATCATAACTCTTAAATATCTGTTTTTTAGGTGTTTATTTATGGTTTACGAGTTTAAAAAAGTTGAAGAAGAAATATTGACTTACTGGGAAAAGCATAAGATCTATGAAACAATTAAAAAGAGAAACGCGAAAGGAAAGCCTTTTTATTTTTTACAGGGTCCTCCGTATACTTCTGGACGCCTTCATCTTGGTCAAGCGTGGAATAATTCTTTGAAAGATCAGCTCTTGCGATATAAACGAATGAATGGTTTTTATGTGTGGGATCGTGGCGGATATGATATGCATGGACTGCCGACTGAAAACAAAGTTCAGAAAGATTTGAAATTAAAAGATAAAAAAGAAATAGAAAAATATGGCATTGATAAATTTATTCGAGCTTGTAAAATATTTTCTTTAGATATGGCGAAGTTGATGAGCAAGGATCTTCTTACTTTTGGCGTGTGGATGGACCATGAGCACGCCTATATGCCCATCACGAACGAATTTATTGAAGGGGAATGGTGGTTTATTAAGAAGGTGGATGAAGCAAAAAGACTTTATGAAGGATTAAAAACTGTGACCTGGTGTGCGTCTTGCGAAACTTCTCTTGCTAAACATGAGCTCGAATATAAAAACGTAACTGATGAGTCTGTCTTTGTTAAGTTTAAACTTAAAGATGTTGAACATGAGTATCTTGTTATTTGGACTACCACTGCCTGGACTTTACCTTTTAATCTGGGCGTTATGGTTCATCCGGAATTAGATTATGTGAAAGTGAAGGTTGATAATGAAATCTGGATTGTTGCTAAGGGACTGGCTGGACCATTTATCCAGGCAGTTGTTGGAAAGAAATTAATTATTGTTGATGAATTTAAAGGCAAGAAGCTTGAAGGATTACGATATGAACCTCCATTTTATCAGGAACTTAAACATCAGTATGATGTACTTATGAAAGAATCTAAAAAAGCATTTACTGTTGTTCTTTCTGAAGAATATGTTGATTTAAGCGCAGGTACCGGATTAGTTCATCTCGCTCCTGGTTGCGGTCCTGAAGACTTTGAAGTAGGTAAAAAAAATGGAATTCCTCCCTTCAATGCGCTTCGAGAAAATGGTTATTATTCTGAGGATATGGGCATGTTTTCTGGTTTGCATGCTAAGAACGATAATAAAAAATTTATTG
>CAYIBE010000076.1:0-1667 GCA_964361555.1 Candidatus Woesearchaeota archaeon
CACTCGCTGTTCCGGAGGAATTAAAGCACAAAATGGATTCCTTTCCTGAGATGAATTGGTCTGAGGTAGCAAGACAAGCATTTAGACAAAAGATAACAGACATGGAGTTTTTGAGAACATTTAAATCTAAGAGCACTTTAACTAAAGAAGATTCGTTACGATGGGGAGCTGACGTAAGCAAAAAAGTTGCGCATCGATTGATTTCAAAAAGAGGAAGATAGATGGACTTGGTTGTAGATGCAAATATTCTCTTTGCTTCCCTCATCAAAAGTAGTATTACCTCTGATATCCTGTTTGAAGATAACTTACATCTTTATACACCAGAGTTTATTTTAGAGGAATTTGAAAAGTATAAGGAATTTATTAAAAATAAAACAGAAAGAACTGGTGACGAGTTCGATACCTTTTTTAGTTTACTGCAAAGAAGAATTACTATTGTGCCGAGTGAAGAAATTGAGCCTTTTCTGGAAAAAGCAGGAAAAATATCTCCTGATGTTAAAGACATTTCCTATGTCGCGCTGGCGTTAAAAATGAATATTTCTATTTGGTCTAACGACAAGAAACTTAAAGAGAAGCAAGATTTAGTAAAGGTTTATTCTACTGAAGACCTTGTAGAAATTTTATAAAAAGTATTGACACGATAATGGATCTTATTATGCTGATTTTTAGAATTCAATATTTTCTTTTCTTCTTTTGAATATGATGATGGTTGTTACGAGGAGGAGAATGTTTACGATAACGAGCATTAGTGTTACTGGTTGTTTTATGATCTCTAATGGTTGTTCGATAATTCCTAATGGTTGCTCTGTTTTTATGACAGAAACACTAATTGGGATATCACAATATCGTGGTTTTGTTGCTGTTCCTGCATCTGGGCTTATTGGATTACAGGATATGCAAAATGTTTCTAGATGTGTTCCTTCTTGGATATCTCTTGGTGTTTTTACTTCACCTTGTACGAATGTTCTTTTTCCGGCTTCCACGTTTATTTCTTTAGTATCAAATGTTACTTCTAGGGGAGTTTTTTGTTCAAATTCTATAGTGCATTGGAGATTTGTAGAAAAAAGAGCTGCATCAACGGCAAAATTGAATTTTCCTTTTTCTCCTGAATTTAATGTAATTGGTGTTGGATGACTGACGCTTGCACTTACGAGTATTGAGATAAGGGATACTAATATTAATCCGAGTATGGTTCTTTTCATTTGTTGAGTAACCTCTTCTTTTACCTATACTATATCTATTTTAATAGCTTTTGATTCTTTTCCTTTTACGATATTTGACGTTGCGTTTACTGTTAGATTATAGGAACTACCAGGAGATCCTGTCGCATTTATCAACCAGGTTATAGAACAGTTATTTTGCGTGGTGATGATTCCGCATGAAGATGGATTATTCGTTGTTGACTGCGTCATTTTGAAAACGAGGGACCTATCATCATTTGCATCAGATCCTGCAATATAAATATTACTGTTTCTATCTAACGTAATCCCTCTTCCTTTGTCGTCAAGTGCTGTTGGGTCTTGAGTGTAGTTCCAGATGTTGGAGCCTGAGGAGTTGAGTTTGAAGACTCTTATTCTGCTCGCGCCTTGTTCATATCCTGCTACAATGACTTCATCTTTACTATTAATTGTAATAGCTGCTGCTATATCATTACCTGCTGTTGGGTC
>CAYIBE010000076.1:1767-4010 GCA_964361555.1 Candidatus Woesearchaeota archaeon
TTGAGTGTAGTTCCAGATGTTGGAGCCGGAGGAGTTGAGTTTGAAGACTCTTATTCTGCTTGAGCTTTGTTCATGTCCTGCTACAATGACTTCATCTTTGCTATTGACTGTGATGGCTGCTGCTATATCATTACCTGCTGTTGGGTCTTGAGTGTAGTTCCAGATGTTGGAGCCGGAGGAGTTGAGTTTGAAGACTCTTATTACTGTTCCAGAAGTCTCTGACCCTGCGACATAAATATCGTTATTGCTATCTGTTATAATAGCATTTGCTTGCTCTGAACTACTACTTATGTTGACTGTATAGTTCCATGGGTTTTTGATACTTGTTGTTATAAAGAAAGGTACGGTTCCGGTTGTTGTGATTATTGGCGTTTTGTCGTATTGAGCAAGAATTTTTACTAGCCCACATTCGCTTCCCGAGAACCCGTTACAGATAATTGTTGTTGTAAAGTTGAATGTTGCATCTCTATTTATTGTCGTGTCTGTCATTGGTTCTTCTATGAGGACACTTAGCGTTCCTGGTGTGAATGCTCTTCTTATGGTGTACGTAATTGTTGTATTGTACGCTCCCGGACCTAGCGTAGGTGGTTTAATGTGATAGTATGATGGAATGAATGAACTTATTTGAGTACATAATGGATCTGTACATGGTGTGAGTGGTGATGATTGAACTGGGAATTCTTGTGTAATGTTACTCAAAAATACTGCTTGTTTATTATTAGTATCGTCTGCTTGACTTTGATCATCATCGATCATGAAATCACTACCAGTAATATTCCATGTTGATGTACCATTTGTTGGATTTGTAATGTTCCATTCTGCATAAACGTATGTATTACCAAAGTTTGTTATGTTGTAAATATTCTGTATATTAGTACTCCATTGTACTGGTAAGATATCTTGACCTTGTGGAGCACCTAAATTTATGCTACTTGAATAATTTATTTCATCTATGGCGTTATATGTAAAGTTTATTATTTCTGTTGATGTTCCATCTGCATCTTGAACTGTGATTAGTAATTTCCATGGATTTGATCCTATAACGCCTGGTGTTTCAAAGAACCATGAAGTATTGGCTGGTCCTTCCATGTTTCTTCTGTACATAAAGGTGCAATTTGATTGATCTGGAGAGTTCGATATTAAACTAAATGATGCTATTTTATAATCTCTTGTATAACTTGTTGAATTGCATAATGCGTAGTCATCTGGATTGCATAGGTAAGCATTAACAACTGCTGTTGTACATTCTTTATTATAATCATAGATATTTACACTTATATTTACTTCTGAACGCAGTCCTGGTCGTGGAGTTACTTCTGATTGAGTATTAATATCTGCGTTTGTTATATTTATTGAGGTTATATTGGAGAGTATTGCTTTATGGAGAGTAAATTCGCGTGTTTCTGACTCGGCTCTTGTTACTGCGCTTGTGACATTCACTTTCCAGAAATATTTTCCTTCTTGTAATCTGTAAAGATTCTCGATTTCTTCTAATGAGAGAACTCGATTCCAGATGGCAACTTCATCGATTGTACCGTTGAATGTTCTTGTTGAATCATTTCTCGCTCCTATTTCTACTGGTTGAACACTGTTTCCACATAGACTTCCGCTTGTTGATACTGCCGAAGCAATTGCTTGTCCATCTTTAAAGAGTTGTACTGAATTTCCTCCTATGGTGTTTGTTCCGTTCCAGATTGCGGCAACGTGATGCCATCTGTCTAGTGTAATCTCTCCTGGATTTGAGTATGCTTTAATTGGTGCCTGATCGTTATCACATCTTGTTCCCCTGAAGATCAATGTTCCAGAGCTGTTTGCCATGAAAACCCACTCTGATTCACCTGAAGCTCCTCCTGTATGCGTTCCTTTATGTATAATGACCACTTCATTTTGTGCTCCTGTTGTCAATGTACGAGGATAGATCCATGCGCTCATTGTGAGATCATTTATAGGAACTCCGGATAACCAATTCCTATCAGGTATAACGACATCTCCATGTGGTCTTATTTCGAGACCATATGCGAATTTTCCTGTGACATTGTATGTCGCATTACCACTCAGTGTTCCATTAGTACGCTTATTTGACCAATCATAGGATCTAGAATCATTTTCGTACATTGAATAGTTATCAAAGTGCATGAGTAATACAAGTCCCTGAGAGAACGGATATGTTGTCAGAGCTGTAAAGTTGTATGTTACTTCGGTTAATGTTGAAACTACCACTATCTTGAACAGCGAGTAATTAT
>CAYIBE010000077.1:0-3993 GCA_964361555.1 Candidatus Woesearchaeota archaeon
CGTGAGCATGTTGATTTACACTTTTTTTGGATATCTTGCGGACATAAAGGTGAATTTGGATATGAGACACAGTTTTCCTTAGCGCTCTCCGTACATAATTGAAAACACGAATCATAGTCTAACGTATCTCTAATATTAATGATTCCTGATTTATCTTTAATTTGCGCAGAAACAAAACTTATTCCAACTAATAAAGATAGGACAATAGTAAAAATTATCTTTTGCATAATAATGGTTGTACTATGTTGTTTAAAAGTCTATCGTTCTTTTGCTACTGAATTTTTTCACAATAAAACCAAGTATCGTAAGTAAACTTCCCATGATGATTATGTTTCTTCCTATTGTTCTTGCAATATCATAAAAAAATTGTTCTGGAAAAAGTTTAATGAGATTGTCTGTTTCTGGATTTAATATCCATAAATCATTATTGAATGCTATATTGTGAAAAAAGAGAAATGCGGATTCAAAATTTATTAAAAAGAAGATGAACGGAAGCAAAATAAGACTTATACCCGCATAGATCAATACATATGATAATTCTTTACGGTTAATGTAAAGAAAGGCAGCACAGAAAAATAATAAGAGATAAAAAAGAGAAATTCCTTTTTGTATCAGTCTTTGTACGTCATAAAGATGTTGTTTTTCTTTTTCATTAAAAAAAGACGTTGTTAATGGCTTATTTTCCTTTAAGTAGTCTATCAGATTATCAAGCTGTTCTAACGCCTGATCTTCTTGAAATACTTCATATATCCCTAACTTCTTGAATTCTGCATCATAATACTTCATATTAAAGAGATACGATTTCCCATTCAATAATATCACTACGAGTATTATTATTACTGTAAGAAGGATTTTTGTTCTCATCTTTTATCATATACTCAGAAATATATTTAATGCTATCGTAAGTTTTATATACACTTATTTGAGCACAGTCCTCTATGAAAGAGACGAGTAAGAAAAAAGAATTTCCTGTTCATACATCTCAGAAGGATGAGGTTAAGCTGAATGTTCTTAAGGAGAAAGAAGCTGTTCAAGAACACCCTGCCACAAAAGAAGAGCGTGTTGACGTAGGATTCATTAAACGACCTTTTTTTTGGCAAATAACGAGTGTTATTCTTCTCGTGCTCTTTATTGTGAGCCTTTTCTCTGCATTTAGTGGAGTTACTGGTTATACTGTCAAAGATCTTGGTTCAGAAAATGCACGTGAACAGGTTAAGGAATATGTTGACGCTGTTCTCCAAGGCAGATTTGTTGCTGATATTGGGCCTGCTGTTGAAGATGGGGGGCTGTATAAGATTCTTGTACAAATTCAGGGACAAGAAATTACGAGTTATGTTACAAAAGATGGGCGCTTGTTTTTTCCTACTGTTGTTGATTTAGAACAAGTAAAAGCTCTTGGTGGAGTTCCTGCTCTTGGTGTTGGCGCGCCGCAAGATGAAGGTTTAGCTTTAGAAGAAACGAACGAAGAAGGTATTAATGAAGAAGACGACGTCTCTGATGTTAAACAGTTGCCTGAAGTTCCAGAAGAAGAATAATCTTGTTCTACCTACTCTTTCTTTTGTTTATATTCTACTTATATATATCCTTAAATAGAAGTTTATTGATGGGTACGTAGAATTGGTGATGTTTATGCATCCCATTTATAATCAATAACACTATTGATTTTCCATAGGAGATAATGCATGTTTCCCTTTTTTAAAAAGAAATTTCTCTATTTTCCTGGATGTTTTACAACTACTGTTCTTCCTGAAATTGTTGCCAATTATGAAAAAATACTTGATTCTCTTCAGATTCCTTATATTATGCTTGATGATCTTGGTTGTTGTGGCGCTATTGCATTTACTAATGGTTATAAACAAGACTTTGAAGAGTTACGCGGAAAGAATATTGAGATTATTAAAGATAAGCGTATTAAACAACTCGTTACGAATTCTGGGAATTGTATGCAGACCTTTGCGTTGTACTATGGTTTTTCTGTTCAACATATTACTCAAGTTCTTGTTGCGTACACCAATAAATTCCCTGTGAAATTTGAGGAAGAAATCAGTATTTATGATTCTCCTTCTCTGCCTGTTTATGAAGAACCGAGAGAGATCCTTGATGCGCTTGGTTTTGATGTTATTGAATTAGAAAAAAATAAAGATCAAAGTCTCCTCTGCGGATGTGAAGGAGGAATGATTCAAAATACTCCCGAATTAGCAAAGAAAATGGCACGATCTGTTTTTGATTTGTGTACAACGAAAAAACTCGTGGTTATTGATCCTTTAGCATACTATCATTTGAGAAATAATGCTCCTTCTCGTCTTGAGGTTATTGAATTAAGTGAGGTCCTTTTATGAATTTGTGGTTTGAAAAACTGGTGGGAAAAGAGAATATTTCTAGTGATGTTGTTGATTGTGAAGTATATAGTACTGATGGGAGTCAAATTCGAGGAACTACACATAATGTATTATGGGTTAATACTGCACAAGAAGTTCATCAGATCGTACTCTATGCAAAACGAAATAAAATGGATCTTGTTCCTCGGGGAGCTGGAACAAGCCTTGTCGGAGGCACGGTACCTTTTAATTCTCTCGTTATTGATTTTACCAAGATGGATCGCTTTACGATTAAAGATGATCGTGTTATTGCCGAACCTGGTGTTGTTCTTGATCATTTAAATTCTTGTTTACGTGATAAATTCTTTCCCATTATTCCTGAAAATTCTGCTGTGTGCACTATTGGTGGCATGTGTGGCATTAATGCGACGGGTATTTATGAACGAAAATATGGACGGATGAGTGATTGGGTTGAAGATGTTGAGATGATTGATGGAACAGGAAAATTAAGAACGTATGGAAATGAAGTTCTTGGTACAGAAGGTATTATTGGCGTTATTACAAAAGTTACCTTAAAACTTGCTGAGATAATTATAGAACGAAGTATGGATATTTTTAAATGTGAAACTATTGAAGAAGTTGTTGATAAACTTGCTCATCTGCAATTCCATAAACATATTCTTGCTATTGAATTCATCAGTTTACGTGCTGCTACGCTCTGTGGACTTGAAACTAAGTATTACCTTGTTCTTGAGTATGATGGTTTAGAGGGAGATATTAAAGATTATGATGAAATTCAACGTATACGTGCGATTCGGAAGAATGTTTTTCGACGTCTTGCTGAGAAAGGATTTGTGTATCGAGAAGATGCGTCTTTTTCTCTTGATCGTCTTGGTGAATTGTTATCTTGGTTAGAACATAAAGGCATTCCTAGTTTTGGTTCTGTAGGTTCTGGGTATCTTTTTCCTTGTTTTGATGAACGAAAAGATATTCGAGAGTTTTATGGATATATCAAAGAAATACGAGGGGCTATTGGTAAGGTTTTTGGGTATGGGATCCTTAAAAAAGAATTTGTTCCTGATGAACTTAAAGAGAAGTTAACACTTATGAAACGAGAACATGATCCTCATGAAATTTTAAATATGGGGAAGGTGATTTAATGGCTAGTGTTGATAAGTGTATTCTTTGTGGATTATGTCGGCAGGATTCTCAACTTTTGACGTTAACGGGAAAAGAAACACTTACGGCACGAGGAAAGGCTATTTTAATTAAAAAAGATGTTCTTGATAAAATATTTTATATTGACCCCTTGCATAATAGTACGGTGAGAAATTGCCCTACGAATGTGGATATTGCTGAAGAAATACGAAAACAACGAGAAAAGATGGTTGTGGAAGGCATGGAAACAGTAGCGAATAGACGTATGATTGAGAATATTCGCCAATTCGGAACTCCGTATGGAAAACTCCGCAAAGAAGACATTATTGAAGTCTATAGTTAGGTTTATATATTCTTTTTTGCTTTCTTCTTCAATAAAAAGAAGAGGATGATCCATTGAGAACGTATTGTTTATTGTGCAAATCTTTGATGTTGAGTATTTTTCTTCTTATTTTTGTTTTTTCGGCAGAAGCTTATATAACTGCACCTATTACTGCTACGACAGGAAATCCTCCTG
>CAYIBE010000078.1:0-3988 GCA_964361555.1 Candidatus Woesearchaeota archaeon
AGATTTAGAAAAATAAGAAACGATGCTAATTATAGAGGTTTTAAAGTTACAGAATCTCAAGCAAAGGAAATAATTTCTTTTTGGAATAAAAGTGGATTAGAAATACTCAATGTAGCCAAGTTAGATTAGTTTCCTCATCCTAAAATGAAGGTATTCCATTCGAAAGAAGAGTGAAGAAAACCAAAAATAAAATCAAGAAAGCAAGAAGAAAAACAACAAATAAGGGAATGACATAAATCAATGTGGCTTTCAACGTACTAAACTTATACATAATTTTTGTTCCAATAATTAATAAGATAAGACTATACAAAAAAGAAAATCCCCCAATAACAGGAATCCATCCAAAAAGATAGTAGGGAGTCTGAGAATACACATTCAACTGATAAGCCTGTACAAAACTATCCCTTCCTTTAAATACATGCAGCCATATCTTCAAAAAAAATCCAGAAACAAAGCTAGACAGTAATCCAAATCCATAAACAAGAACAAAAAAGAAAAAATAAGACAAAGGAGTAAAGGAAAAAGCAAAATTTGAAAAAATAGTACTAATACGTTCACGAAAAAATAGTAAAAAAATAATTCCAGAAAGAATAAGAAAGAAGCCGTAACAAAAAACTAAAAAAATAAAAGAAGATCGTATGCTTTTTTCCTTATGGATATGTGAAAAAAATGTCTTCGGAGAAAATAAAATCTCGTTAATCTTCATGTTCCTTTTCCTCTTTATGTTCTGAAATGTGAATCTCTCCAAAAGATTTTTCCTGCTCTAAATCAATTTTTCCCTGATTCTCTAAATGAAGTAGAGGAATAAATGTAAGAATTTTATCTTCTTTTGTTTCTGAAGGAAGAAGTTCAGTAAACGTCACTCTTGGTTTTTTTTGAAAAAAATCTGTTAATCGTTTATACAAGTTCTTCATGAGTTGACTAATATCAATACGTCGTATTGGAATATGAACTTCTCGAATAACACGTTCATCAGCCTTTCTTAATGTTCTTCTTGTTTCAACTTCTAAAGCAGCTTGTAACGCATCCATAAGATCTTGTAAATTCACTTTTCTCTTACGAGCTTGCGGCGTTTTAATCAAAAGAGGAGGAACGTCTTTCATAAAAGAAGAATGAGAATCAAACTCCTCATCACCAAGCAATTCTTCCTGTTTTTGATAGAGTAAATTATCAAATTCAGCAATGTCTTCGTCAACAAGCTTAATGGATTTTAATTTAAGAAGGATAGATGCTGCCAAGACGACTTTACCAGAGATAAAGAAATTATGTTCCTCAAGTTCCTTAATTTTTTCCATGTATTTATGCGTAAGAAGAGAAATATCAATATCCCAAGGATCCATCTGCTCAGTTTTAACAAGTTCATAAATAAGAGACTGCCAAGTAATCTCGCGTTCATCAAGTAACATATCATAAATTTTATCTTGCATAAGAATGGAGAAGAAAGCAGTTATTTAAAGGTACTGCTAGTAATAGAAAAACTTAATGTTATCATTTTAAAGTAGTCCCTTATAGAAAAATTTATATAGCTCAAATACCTTAAAAGAGCATCACCTCTTTTTCCCAGGGATTCAGGCTTCGGCTTGTCTCCTTGGGTTTAATTATTGTTTAGATTACATCTTTTTTTGAAAAATAAGTTTATTAACCACCAAACAACTCATAACCTGCCAGATATGGAAATAAGATACACCAAACATGCAAGATATACCATGAAAGAGATATAAAATGGAAATGACAAAGAAGCAGATGCCATATACATCAAATTTAGAGATGGTATTTTCGGAAGCAACAAAGTTATAGATAGAGAAACAATAATTGATTTAGACAAGAAAGGGAATATACTGGGAATTGAATTGCTCTCTGTTAGCAAAAGAATACCAATAGCTTCGTTATCAGAGATTTCTGTAAAAAATCTGATTAATGTCCCAGCCTAAACGGCAGCACGTACTTTCTCATTGTCATCAATCGTTTATAGTCAAACTTTATTACGATTGTAGTCCAGAAGCTTCCTAGGAACCTATAGAATAACAGAAGACAGATTCAGTCTCGCCCCTGCATTTTACCGACAAACTTTTCCACAGATTTCTGATCAACAGTATCTTGATGAGGTCGAGCAAGAGGTTCTTTACTCTGAGATTTTTTTACAAGAGATTGAACAAAATCCTTTGTTTCTTTCGTTCGTTGAACTGGTTGATATCGTTTCCGTTGAGGAACACTTTTTTGAGGTTGGCTAGGTACAGAAGGAGATTCAGAAACAGACGTAGTAAACTCCTCATTTTCCACGTTTTTATTCTTTCCGAGTAACCAAGCCCAAAATCCCATAGATCAACAGTAATTAATTAACTAAACGTCTTAATAAAGAAGTCGTTTTTATTTAGTAACATTTATAAGCTATATATTAAAGTAGCTATTTCATGTCGGACGCCTGGAAAACCTTCGGAATAACGATGATCGTCCTATTGTCTTTTATCTCTCTTATCCTCATTTTTTCATATCTTTCTCAAGAATGTAATACGAATAATGACTGTTCTATTGAAGAAATATGTGCAGTAAACCATAAATGTGTTCCTTTAGCAAAAACAACAAGATTAGATATTGCTTCTCCAATAATTTTAGGAACAGCAATCATCATCGCAGCATACATAGTTAAAGGAAAAAAATGGAAGTTAAACGGAAAAAAGAACGAGAAAAAAGAGTAAAACAATGGAAAATACCTACTGGTTAAAATACCTTCATCAAAAATTACGTGATCACGGAATTCCTGTTCAAGGATTTGCATTAGATACGAGATTGAATACAACACACTTAGAGACAACAGAATATGATCGCGTTCCTCTCATTACAAAAAAAGAACTAATAGATCTACAAAAAAAAGGATTTACACCATTCGAAGTACTGCTAGAAACAAAGCGAGAAGAAGCATTATCCCAGAACTGGTCATTTGAAGTTGAAAATAAACGAGGCGTTTTATCTATCTGTCTGAGGAGGGATATCATTCTGATAGCAGAACAATCTCATCGCATTAATCAGAGATATAGAGCATATAATTGCGTAGATGTAGAACACACATATAATCAAGAAAATCTGAGAATGTCAGTTGAAGGAGAAGTAGGAGAAGATGTGATTAATGCATATCCACCACATATAATGAATAAACCGAAAGAAATGCAGATATTGTTAGAAGATCTTTTTCCAACAGATTATGAACCATTCGGAACAACACATGATAAAGTAACCCAAGAATTAAACGCTCTTTCGCCTCAAGAATGGTTAGATAATGTAAGTGACCTTATCAATAACTGTTATCATCGTATTCATCTAATACAAATAAAAAACTAAAGCAATAAAATAATACCATATCCAATAAAGCAACCAGCGCCAAGAAAAGGCATAGCGGGATAAAATTTTTCTTTAGTGCCAAACACAAGCAAAAGCACAAGGCTTAACGTCACCATAAATGGAATAATCAAGGAAAGAATACCATAACGAATCATCACAACGGAAGCAAAGAGAAGAGGAAATGCAACATCACCACCACCAAGCATCGCAACATGTTCTTTTTTCTTTTCTATATACGGAATAAGAAATCCAGCAAATACGTTGGTTTTGCTTTGAAATTTCGCTAACGTCACCATATGTTTGCTTTTCCAAACAGCATAGATATCATAACCAGCAATCAGTAAAATAAGCAGAGCAACAGACCAAATACTCAACGTTTCAGCAAAAAGAATAGATAAACCACTATATAAAAAAAGTTCGCTGATATTATGAATAATCCATTGCGGTTTAATCACCTTATAATACGCAGCAAGAAGAGACAAAATAAAAGCGATAAATTGACCAACAAGAAAACTCAACGATAACGTAAGAACAATAACAATAGAAAGAAAAAACCACACTTTCCATAATCGAATAGCTTTAAATCGTGCAAGAATTAAAGCGATAATAGTCACAAAAATAATAAGAAAAAAAAGAGACAAAAATCCAGTCT
>CAYIBE010000079.1:0-3860 GCA_964361555.1 Candidatus Woesearchaeota archaeon
AGGAATGGTCTATAATCTAAGCAAAAAAAAGACATTAGAAGAGAAGTTGAAATAAGAACAAAGAAGTTATTTGATTAATACAAAGTAACCCAAAAGCCTTAAAAATATCATAAACACTCATTAATGAATGATCGAAGAGCAAGAGGTTATTGATTCACTTCATCCTTTAGAACGAAAAATTCTGCCATTTTTACAACACGACACAGAAGTATCAGTACTTCAAGAAAAATCAGGGCTACAAGAAGTAGAAGTCATGCGTTCTCTTCAGTGGTTAGAAAATAAAAAACTTCTAAAAATAAAAACACAAACAAAAGCGATTATTTCTTTAGATAACAACGGCATAATTTATAAGCAGCAAGGTTTACCAGAAATAAATTTTCTGAAAACACTAACAGAACCGTTATCATTACAAGAAATTCAAAAAAGAGCAAAACTTAACAATGAAGAGTTACAGATCTCTATAGGAGTTTTAAAGAAAAAGGGATTAATCAATCTTCAAAAGGAAGTTTCGTTAACAGATCAAGGAAAAAAATATCTCCAAAAATTGTCATTAGAAGAGCAGTTTATTCATGCTCTTCCAAAAACAACCTCAGAACTAACAGACGAAGAGCGTTTTGCTTACAAAGAATTA
Organism: Candidatus Woesearchaeota archaeon; assembly: GCA_964361555.1. Taxonomy (GTDB): domain Archaea; phylum Nanobdellota; class Nanobdellia; order SCGC-AAA011-G17; family JACPIM01; genus CAYIBE01. The sequence goes on from CAYIBE010000079.1 coordinate 632, forward strand.
ATGTCAAGAAAAGAAATAATCAGAACAGATATTAAAAAAATAAGAACAATTGAATTAACAGAGTTAGGGAAAAAACTTGCAAAAACAAAAATAGAAGGAGCATATATAGAATCAGTAACGCCACAGATCATTAAATCAGACATATGGAAAACAACAAGATTTAGACATTACGATATCAATTCTATCGTGCCAAGAATACCTCATGGAAAAAAACATCCTCTTTCTCAGGCAATAGAATCAATCAAGAGAATTTGGCTTGACATGGGATTTAAAGAAATGCAAGGGCCATTAATAGATTCTTCCTTCTGGATTTTTGATGCATTATTTACGCCACAAGATCATCCAGCACGGGAAATGCAAGATACATTATTCATCAAAAAAAAATCAGAATTGCCAAATAAAATACTTGTAGAAAACATCAAAAAAGCGCATGAAACTGGTGTCTGCGGAAGTAAAGGATGGCAGTATTCGTGGAAAAAAGAAGAAGCAGAGAAAACAGCATTACGTACACATACGACATGCGTCAGCGTACGAACATTAGCGCAACTCAAAAAAGAAGATATTCCTGCAAAGTTTTTTTCAATCGGAAAAGTATTCAGAAATGAAACACTCGATTGGTCTCATTTATTTGAATTTCATCAAACAGAAGGCATCGTTATCGATGAAAATCTGACACTTCGTCATTTACTAGGATACTTGCAAGAATTTTTTAAAAGAATGGGATTCGAAAAAGTGCGTTTTCGACCAGGATACTTTGCATACACGGAATGTTCTGTTGAAGTTGATGTGCTACACAATATTCAAAAAAAGTGGATAGAACTTGGAGGAGCAGGAATTTTGAGGCCAGAAGTAGTTTATCCATTAATGGGTAAAGATTATCCTGTCCTGGCATGGGGATTGGGAATAGAAAGAATTATTTCTATGTATTATGAACTTAATGATATAAGAAATCTTTACAAAAATGATATAAAACAATTAAGGGAAATTAAAGCATTTATAAGATGAAAGACACAGGAACATATTCTATAATCTTAGGACTTATTTCAATAGGACTTTCAATCTACTTCGTAGAAAACCAAACAATTAAGGTAGGTTTAATAATTTTAGTTTCTGTAATTGTAGTATATTTCTCTTTTAAAGACCATGAAACCCAAATAAAGAAAAACGCCCAAGCGATCGAAGAATTTAATAAAAAACTGGGTTTACATGATAGATTAAATAAAATTGAGAATGATATAAAATATTTAAAGAGGTGAAAAAATGACTAAAAAAGGCGTAACAAATGAGCAAGCATTTTTGGTAATTATTATTGTGATAGTTTTATATCTGCTCTATAAAGCAATCCAAGGAGGATAAAATGATCAATACACAAGAATTAGATAAAATACTTAAACAAATAAGAGAAATACTCATCAAAAAAAACAAAGACTACGGCGACACAAATATTCTTGAATTAGGAGAAAAAGGAATAGCATATAGGATTAGTGACAAAAAAATAAGACTCTTAAACCTCTTAGAGACAAACAAAAAACCAGAAAATGAGTCGATAGAAGACACATATCTTGATCTCGCGGGTTATTCTATATTAGGATTAATGCTAAGGAGAAATAAATTTCAGAAAAAGTAAATGCCAACAGTAAAACTCAATCAAGAAGTATTTGAAAAATTAGTTGGAAAAAAACTGCCATTAGACCAGCTAAAAGAGCGCATCTCGTATTTAGGAACAGATCTCGAGTCTATTGAACACAAGGAGATTACAGTAGAAATATTTCCTAACAGACCAGATATGCTCTCAGAACAAGGATTTGCACGCGCATTTTCTTCATTTATTGGAATAAAAAAAGGTCTTCGCCAGTACAACGTAAAAAAATCACGAGAGCGAGTAAAAATAGATCCTTCAGTAAAAAAAGTACGCCCGTTTACAGCATGTGCCATAGTCAAAGGATTAAAACTTGATGACGAAAAGATTAGAGAACTAATCCAGATACAAGAAAAACTTCACGTAACATATGGAAGAAATAGAAAAAAAGCAGCAATAGGAATCTACCCTCTAGAAAAAATTCAAATGCCAATCTTTTTTAAAGCATTGCCCAAAGAAAAGATAAAATTTCAACCCCTAGAAGCAGAAAGAGAGATGACGGCAACACAAATTCTCTCTCAACATCCAACAGGAAAAGAGTATGCACATCTTCTCGAAGGATATACTCATTACCCAGTATTTATTGATGCTAACGAACAGATTCTTTCCATGCCCCCCATTATTAATTCGCACAGAACAGGAAAAATCACAGAAGAAACAAAAGAAGTATTTATCGAATGTTCCGGATTTGATCTGGAAACGCAAAAAATTCTTCTAAATATTATCGTGACAATGTTAGCAGACATGGGTGGAGAAATCTACTCCATGGAATTGTATTATGAAAACAAGAAAGAAATGACGCCAGACCTGACACCATCGCAGATGAAATTAGAGTTAAAATATGTAAATAAAGTATTAGGAATGCAATTAAACAGGAAAGAAATAAAAGAACTACTAAGACGCTCTGGTTTTGATTACAATAATAACAAAGTACTCATTCCAGCATATAGAGCAGACATACTGCATCCAATCGATCTTGTTGAAGAAATAGCTATCGCCTATGGATATGAAAACATTCAGCCAGAAATTCCAAACGTTGCAACAATAGCAAGTGAAGCACCTCTAGAACTATTGAAGAAAAAGATACAAGAGATACTTATAGGAATGCATTTTCTTGAGACCTCGTCATATATTATCACCTCTCAGGAAAACGTAAAGAAAACAAACCTGGCAGGAAAATTTCTTGAAATAATCAACCCCCTGAATAAAGAATTTAATATCTTAAGACCCTCACTTGTAGTTTCATTACTCCAAGTCCTCTCAGAAAATCAGCACCACGAGTATCCACAAAAAATCTTTGAGATAAATAAAATATTTGAGTATGATCAGGAAAAACTAAGTTGTGCTATTGCGATGTGCCATGAAAAAGCAAATTTCACAGAGATGAAGCAAGTTCTTGATGTGCTCTGTACCTCATTAGCAAAAGAATACCACTTAGAGCCAATAAAGGAAGATCTGTTCATAGAAGGACGTGCAGGAGCAATAATCCTCGATAAGAAAAAGATAGGCGTGTTGGGAGAAGTTCATCCTTCAGTCTTAGAAAAATGGAACCTTCAGATTCCAGTCGTAGTGTTCGAAGTAGACATGGAA